>NZ_LZLU01000025.1:0-68979 GCF_001673415.1 Mycobacterium sp. 1165196.3
GAACTCGACTACCACCTGTATGGAGCGTCGGGCATCCGGCATTTCAAGGGCACGACATCACCGCCGGCGCAGCACGGCTCCCTGACCATCGACGTCGCGGTCTCGGCGGGTGACGGCACCGCGGTCACCCGCAGCTACGTCGCCGGACACGACGACGACACCGTGCGCGCCGTCGACTCGCGCCGCGGCGGACGGGGCATGGAGGTACTGGCCAGCGCGCGATTGCCGGCGCCGATCCGCGCACTCGGCACCGACGACACCAGGATCTACGCCGCCACCGACCACGAACTGGTGACACTCGAGACCGCCAGCTTCACCGGCTTTCCCGACGGGCGAATTCCCGTGCTGCGCACCATCGATTACCGGTCGGGGCTGCCTCCCGACGCGCAGCCGGCGCGCCTGTCGGGCATGGCCGTCGGGCCGCATCGGGTCTACCTGACGTTCGTCGAGGCGCCCTACGTGGTCGGCATCGCCAAACCGCGCCTGTGACGGCCGTGGTTTAGCCCCACGCCCTTGTCGGCTACATTTCGGGCAGGTTCTCCCGAAGGAGGCGCTGCGTGACCCACCCGCAGGACCCGTATTGGCAGAACCCGCTGAGTTACGACCCGCTGGGCCGCGTCCCGCCCCCTGACATTGAGCCGCTTCCGGCGCAGCCGCCGCCGTACGCACCGCAGCCCGCACCCCCCTACCGGCCGCCCGTCAACACCCTGGCCACCCTGTCGCTGGTCTTCGCGTTCCTGTTTGCGCCCGCGGGGGCGATCCTGGGGCACCTCGGGCTGGCGCAGATCCGTCGCTCCGGCGAACTCGGCCGCGACCGTGCGCTGGTGGGCGTGACGCTGTCGTACATCTTCATCCTGTTGGCGGTCGTCGCCCTGGCGGGATGGGCCACGCTGGGCGGCTCGACCTCGTCGCACCGGACATCCCCCGGCTCCAGCACGGCCGCCGGGCCGCCGCCGCCCACCGTGCCGCCGGAGACCATCGCCACCCTGCTGCCCGGGCTCGATGCGCTGCGCAACATCACCGGCGACGCGAATCTAGACGTCGGTCCGACCTGGAACAGCCCCGGTCGCTCCCCGGACGACGGCAGCATCGACCGCCCGGAGTGCTGGGAAAGCATCGCCGCCGGCAGCCCGGACGCCTACACCCCCGGGGTGTTGGCCGGATATCACGCCGGTGAGTTCACCGACACCCGCAGCATGCTGAAGTCCATGCAGGTCATCCAGGGCGTCGCGGCGTTCCGCGATCCGGGCGCGGCCCAGGCACAGCTGGCCACCCTGCTGTCGGGATGGCACAAGTGCGGCGGCTCGACCGTCACCGTCTCCGCTCCCGGCGGGCAGCCGATCCCGATGTCGGTGAGCGCCCCCGCCGACGCCGGCAATGGCATCACCACCCTGGACCTGACGCCCAAGGGCATCCAGGTGCGCTCGGCACGGGCGATCGCGGCCAAGGCCAACGTCGTGATCGACCTGAACGTGTCCGCCAGCGGCACCACGGACAGCGCGCCACCCCGCGCGGCAGCGGTCAGCATCGCCAACTACATCCTCGGCAAGATCCCCGGCTAAGTAGGCTGTCCGCATGAAGTTTGTCGACGTCGACGGGGTCGGCCGGGTCAGCCGGATCGGCCTGGGCACCTGGCAGTTCGGTTCACGCGAGTGGGGTTACGGCGACAGCTACGCCGCCGGCGCCGCGGGTGACATCGTGCGCCGCGCCCGCGCCCTGGGGGTGACGCTGTTCGACACGGCCGAGGTGTACGGCCTGGGCAAAAGCGAGCGGATCCTGGGCGAGGCGCTAGGCGACGAGCGCGCCGAGGTGGCGGTGGCCAGCAAGATCATGCCGGTCGCGCCCTTCCCCGCGGTGGTCAAGCAACGCGCCCGCGCCAGCGCGCAGCGGCTGGGGCTGGACCGCATCCCGCTCTATCAGATCCACCAGCCCAACCCGGTGTTCCCCGACTCGGTGATCATGCCGGGCATGCGTGACCTGCTCGATGACGGCAAGATCGGCGCCGCCGGCGTCTCGAACTATTCGCTGCAGCGCTGGCAGAAGGCCGACGCCGCGCTGGGCCGCCCGGTGATCAGCAACCAGGTGCACTTCTCGCTCGCCTACCCGAAGGCGCTGAAGAATCTGGTGCCGTTCGCCGAGCGGGAGAACCGCATCGTGATCGCCTACAGCCCGCTGGAACAGGGACTGCTGGGCGGTAAGTACGGCGTGGACAACCGTCCGGGCGGCGTGCGCGCGGTGAATTCCCGGTTCGGCACCGAAAACCTGCGCCGCATCGAGCCGCTGCTGCAGCTGCTGCGCGATGTCGCAAAGGACGTCGACGCCAAGCCGGCGCAGGTGGCCCTGGCCTGGCTGATCAGCTATCCGGGTGTGGTCGCCATTCCCGGCGCCTCGTCCGTCGAGCAGCTGGAGTTCAACGTCGCGGCGGCCGACATCGAGCTGCCCACCGCATCCCGTGACGCGCTCACCGAGGCGGCCCTGGCCTTCCGGCCCACCTCGGCGGCGCGCTTCGTGACCGACCTGGCCAAGGAGAAGCTCGGCCGCTGAGCTGCCGGCTTACGACTGATTGGCCTCGGCGAACGCCGCGGGGCTGGCTGGCGCGCCGCGCGCCACCACCAGCGGCATCGACGTCGAGGAGTTGGTCCGCAGGATCGTGTGCACCACGTCGATCAGGTCTTCGACGGGCATCAACTTGCCGGGCATGCAACCGCGCGAGGACCACAGCGGGACCGCCTTCATCGCGAGGTCCATGTCCCAGCCTTCGTTCATACCGGTCTGACCGTCGCCCTCGCCGCCCGCGCACTCCCCGACGATCAGGTTGGTGAAGCCGATGTCGGAGTGCTCGGCCCGCCACGCCTCCACCAACCGTTCCAGGGCCGCCTTGCTGACGCCGTATGCGCCCAGGCCCGGCCACGGCGGCCCGAAGGTGCCGGCGTCGGAGGACAGGTAGACCGCCTTGCCGGCCGACGCGGTCAGGTGCGGCACCGCCGCGGCGGTCACCAGCGACGCCCCGATGACGTTGGTGTCGAAGATGCGTCGCCAGGTGTCGGCATCGGTGTCGACCATGCGGACCAGTGGCCCGACGGCCGGCGTGTAGACCACATTGTCGATGCCGCCGAGCGCGTCGGCGGCGCGGTCGATGGCCGAACGGCACGACGCCTGGTCGGTGACGTCGCATTCGATGGCGACGGCGTTCGGGCCGGCGTCCTTGGCCGCGGCCTCGATGCGCTCCCGACGCCGGGCAAGCAGCGCGACCTGATCACCGCGCTGCGCGAGACCGACACCTATGCAACGCCCCAGACCGCTGGAGGCGCCGACCACCACTGTCCTTGACATATTCGCCCTCTCTTGTAACGCAAGACGCTGTCGCCAGAAACCTACCGGATGGCGGGCGCCGCGTGGTGATCACTAGGGCGCTTAGTTCGGAACGACGGTGTTGCGGTCACCCGATTTGGCCCGGTACATGGCCTCGTCCGCGCGCGCGGTGACCGTGTCGACGGACTCGCCCGAACGGGCGAGGGTGGCACCGATGCTCAATGTCGCGCGAATCATGTTGCCGGACAAGTGGATCGGTTCGGCGACCCGGCCGCGAATCTTTTCGGCGATCTGGGCGAGCTCGTCGGTGCTGCGAACGTCGGGCAACAACACCAGTATCTCGTCGCCTCCCGTCCGCCCGACCGTGTCGCCGCGGCGAACGCTCGCCCGGATCCGCGCCGCCAGGGTTGCCAGCACGAAGTCGCCCATGCCGTGTCCCCAGGTGTCGTTGATCGCCTTGAAATGGTCGACGTCGCAGAACAGGACGCCGACGTGCGTGCCGGCGGGTTGCGGCTGCGCCAGTGCGGATTCGAGCAGGCTGAGCGCCTCGGCCCGGTTCACCAGCCCGGTAAGGGTGTCGAACCGCGCCAGCCGTTCCAGCCGCTGCTCGGCCTCGACCTGATCGTCGACGACGCGTAGCGCCGCGATCAGCCCATCGGTTTTGCCCTCGGCGTCGGTGTAGGGCTTTCCGTGGCCGTCGACCCAGTGGTACTCCCCGTCGACCGAAGACACCCGGAACCGTTGCAGAACCTGTTCGCCGTCGGCGATCCGGCGCACGGCGGCAATGAGTTTGTCGCGGTCCTCGGGATGGATGCGATCGGCGAACGCCGAGCCGATCCAGCGCTGCGGCGGGCCGCCCAGCGCGGCCTGCACCGACGGCGAGACCCACGCGATCTCACCCCCGCGAAAGTGCACGATGATGTCGACCGCGTTGTCGGCGAGGATGCGGTAGCGCGCCTCGGCCTCGGCGCGCTCCTTGCTGGCGAGCTCCTTGGCGATCAGCAGCTGTTGCTCTCGCTGGCTGAAGTAGAACGTGACCACGCCGACGATGAAGGTGCTGAACAGGATTGAGAATGTCCACTCGGCGTGCTCGCCCAGACCGAACGCCAAAAACGCCGGTCTCGACAGCGCCACCACAAGAGGAAAACCGGCAAGGATTCCCGCCAGCCGCACCAATGACCGCCGATCGGGACGGGCGAGCAGCCACGCGACCGGAAAACGGTCGGGTCGCGCCAGCGACGTCGCCGCGATGAGCACCAGCAGCGCCGATGCCGTCGAGAGCGCCTGGCCGGTCGAGGGCGAAACACCAACAAGCGCCAGCGCATCGAACAGGTAGGCGCCGACGGTGACGAGCGGAATGGCCCCACTGCCCGCCAGGCACACCGGCCAGAGCGTGCGAGTGCCGCGATCCACTCGGATCAGCGCGACGGCGACGGCCAGCAGCAGCACCGGCGCCGCGGTCTGCGGGCTGGGACGTCCCGGCCACGAGGTTTGCCGACCGCGCACCGCGTCCCCGAACAGCACCTGGTCGACACCGAGCGACCCGATGGGGGTGTACTCGAGCAGGATCACGACGGCCAACACACCCACCATCAGGGCCAGAGCACGTCCGACCCAGATGCGGTTGGGCGACGGGTGGCCGGACTGCGCCAAAATTGCGGCGCCCAACGCCGCCAGCCATAACGCGGTCCACGGCGTCATCGGCGGCCAACTCGGATAGATCCGCGTCAGCCCGTCAACCCCGGTCGACCAGCCGAGCCAGGTCACGGCGGCTATGACGAGCACCGCCAGCGGGGCCGTCCGGGCCGACCGCTGCAATGCCGATTCCGCAGCCGATTCCGCAGCCGATTCCGCACGCGCGCCGAGGGCGGCCCTGTCCATCGGCTGTCCCTTTCATCCCCGGCAGTGGGTCTGGCGAGGCCGCGGTCGGCGGCATCTGCGCGGCAAAATAGTTGTGCGCAGAAAGTTAACCGATGTCGCCTATTCGGCGCGAGCTATCCGCTCGATCCGCAGAAACGGGGGGATGCAGCCAGGGGAACGCGGCTACGGGTGCCGCGAAAGGCTAGTCCGAGGGCAGGGCCCGCAGCACCACGGCGGTGTGCGCTTCCACGTTGAGCCGGCCACCGCCGGGCACCTCCTCGGCCGGCGTGGTCTCTTCGGGTCCGGTGAACACTACGACCTCCCAGGCGGCGCCGAATTCCTTTGGTGGCAGGGTGAATTCGATCGGCTCGTAGTGGGCGTTGAAGCACAGCAGGAACGAGTCGTCCAGGACCCGCTGGCCTCGCGCATCGCGGTCGGGGATGCCGTGGCCGTTGAGGAACACCGCAACGGATTTGGCGAAGCTGGCGCCCCAGTCCTCGTCGGTCATCTCGGTGCCCTCGGGGGTGAACCAGGCGATGTCCGGCAAGCCGTCCTGCCCGCGTCGGCCCACCGGCTTTCCGGAGAAGAAGCGGCGCCTGCGGAACACCGGATGCTCGGCGCGCAGCGCCGAGACCGCCCGGGTGAATTCCAGCAATCCGGCGTCGGCGTTGTCCCAGTCGATCCAGGTGAGCTCGTTGTCCTGGCAGTAGCCGTTGTTGTTGCCGTTCTGGGTGCGCCCGAGTTCGTCGCCGTGACAGATCATCGGCACGCCCTGGGACAACAGCAGCGTGGTCAGGAAGTTGCGCTGCTGGCGGGCGCGCAGCGCGTTGACCTGCTCGTCGTCGGTGGGGCCCTCCACGCCGCAGTTCCAGGACCGGTTGTGGCTTTCGCCGTCGTTGTTGTCCTCGCCGTTGGCCTCGTTGTGCTTTTCGTTGTAGGACACCAGGTCACGCAGCGTGAAGCCGTCGTGGGCGATGACGAAGTTGATCGAGGCCACCGGCCGGCGCGCGGTGTGCTCGTAGAGGTCCGCCGACCCGGACAGCCGGTAGGCGAACTCGTCGAGGGTGGCGGGTTCGCCGCGCCAGAAGTCGCGGACGGTGTCCCGGTACTTGCCGTTCCACTCGGTCCACTGCGGCGGGAAGTTACCCACCTGATAGCCGCCCGGGCCGACGTCCCACGGCTCGGCGATCAGCTTGACCTGGCTGACGGTCGGATCCTGTTGCACGAGTTCGAAAAACGTCGCCAGGCGGTCGACGTCGTAGAACTCGCGGGCCAGCGTCGAGGCCAGGTCGAAGCGGAACCCGTCGACATGCATCTCGGTGACCCAGTAGCGCAGCGAGTCCATGATCAGCTGCAGCGCATGCGGATGCCCGACATTGAGGCTGTTGCCGGTGCCGGTGTAGTCCATGTAGTACTGCTTGTCGTCGTCGACCAGCCGGTAGTACGCGGCGTTGTCGATGCCCCGCATCGACAACGTTGGGCCCAGATGGTTGCCCTCGGCCGTGTGGTTGTAGACCACGTCGAGGATGACCTCGATGCCGGCATCGTGCAGCGAGCGCACCATGGCCTTGAACTCCTGGACCTGCCCGCCCGGCGTGGTGGAGCTGGAGTACTTGAAGTCGGGCGCGAAGAACCCGATCGTGTTGTAGCCCCAGTAGTTGGACAGTCCCTTGTCGACCAGGGTGGAGTCGTTGGCGAAGTGGTGCACCGGCATCAATTCGATCGCCGTGACCCCGAGTTCCTTGAGGTGCTCGATGATCACCGGGTGCGCCACCGCGGCGTAGGTGCCGCGCAGCGGTTCCGGGATGTCGGGGTGGGTCTGGGTCAGCCCCTTGACGTGCGCCTCATAGATCACCGTGTCGGCGTATTGGTGATCCGGTGGACGGTCGTTGCCCCAGTCGAAGTAGGGGTTGATCACCACCGACTTGGGCATGCTTTCCGCCGAGTCGTCGTCGTTGCGGCTGTCGGGGTCACCGAAGTTGTAGCTGAACAGCGACTGGTTCCACTCGAAGGAGCCGTCGATGGCCTTCGAATACGGGTCGACCAGCAGCTTGTTCGGGTTGCAGCGCAGCCCCGCCTGCGGGTCGTACGGACCGTAGACGCGGTAGCCGTAGCGCTGGCCCGGTTCGATGTTGGGGATGTAGGCGTGCCAGATGAAGCCGTCGATCTCGGGCAGGGTGACGCGGCTCTCGACGCCCTCGGCGTCGAACAGGCACAGCTCTACCCGCTCGGCCACCTCACTGAATACGGCGAAATTGGTGCCCGCGCCGTCGTAGGTCGCGCCCAGCGGGTAGGCCCGGCCCGGCCACACCTCTCCGGTGGGCGTGGGAGCGAGGGCGTCTGCGGTGGTCATGGCGCTTTCAATACCCTGCCGTCATGGCCGTCAAACCGTGGGCCACGCCTGGCGTTGCCGGAACTGAGCGGAAAGCCTTGTGGCATAGGTGATCACGGCTTGAGTATGACCTTGACCGCACCGTCCTGCTTCTTCTGGAAGATGTCGTAGGCGTGCGGGGCCTGGTCCAACGGCAGCACGTGGGTGGCGAAGGTGTCGACGCCGAGCGGGTCATCATCGGTCAGCAGCGGCATGATGTCGTCGACCCACCGCTTGACATTGGCCTGCCCCATCCGCAGCGTCACCTGCTTGTCGAACAGGGTGAGCATCGGTAGCGGGTCGGCGGTCCCGCCGTACACGCCGCTGAGCGAGATCGTTCCGCCGCGCCGCACGATGTCGATGGCCGAGTACAGGGCGTTGAGCCGATCCACCCCGGCGGTCTGCATCAGCCGCTTGCCCAACGCATCCGGCAACACGCCGGTCACCTGCTGCGCCAGTTTGGCGGCCGGCGAGCCGTGGGCCTCCATGCCCACCGCGTCGATCACCGAGTCGGTTCCCCGGCCGTCGGTCAGGTCGCGGATCGCGTCACCGATTGAGGAGTCGAGCCGCCCCAGATCGATGGTGTGGATGCCGCGTTTCGCGGCGCGCCCCAGCCGTTCGGGCACCAAGTCGACGGCGATGACGCGGTAGCCCAGGTGGTCGGCGATGCGCGCGGCCATGTCGCCGATGGGGCCCAGTCCCAGCACGGTCACCGAGCCACCGTCGGGGATGTCGGCATAGGCGACCGCCTGCCATGCGGTGGGCAACACGTCCGACAGGTAGACGAACCGCGAATCCGGCGGGCCCACAGGCACTTTGATGTGAGTGAACTGCGCCTGGGGGACGCGTAGCAGCTCGGCTTGGCCGCCCGGGATTTCGCCGTAGAGCTCCGAATAGCCGAACAGTGCCGCCCCCATGCCCTGGTCGCGCACCTGCGTGGTCTCGCACTGGGTGTAGAGCTGCTGGCCGCACATGTGGCAACTGCCGCAGGAGATTTGGAACGGGATGACGACCCGGTCCCCCACCCGCAGGTCGCCCGTCTGCGCGCCGACTTCCCGCACGATGCCCATGGCTTCGTGCCCGAGGATGTCCCCGGGGTTCATGAACGCCCCGAGAATCTCGTAGAGGTGCAGGTCGGAGCCGCAGATGTTGGTCGACGTGACTTCCACGATGGCATCCGTCGGCTGCTCGATCTTCGGGTCGGGCACCGAATCCACCCGCACGTCGCGCTTGCCCTGCCAGGTAACAGCCTTCATACGGCTGGCACATACCCGTCTGGCACTCGTCGAAACCGCGCCGCGGCCGGGGGCCCGTCCGGCGCGGGCAGCGCCCGACGGCGAGCCGGCGGACATGATCGCGGCCGGCCGCGATTCGGTCAGGCGGCCACGGCGCAGTGCCGCGAATGATCAAACCAAAGGTCTTGGGCGCCAGCAGTTTTGATCGTCTGGCCGACCTGCCCTGAGACGCATGGTCAGTGCCGGTGGCCCTTGAGCGGGTGCTCGCTGTCTATCAGCGCCGCCGCGATGTCGATGAGCCTGATGTTGGATTTCTGCGAGACCCGGGTGAGCAGTTCGAACGCTTCGACGGCGTCGAGGTTGAATCGCTCCATGACCACGCCCTTGGCCTGGCCGATGATGTCGCGGGATGCCAAGGCGCTGCGAAATTGGTCCTGCCGGCGCATCATCGACCACGCCAGCGCGATGTGCGTTGCGAACACCGCCCCGACCTCCACGGCGTCCTCGCTGAAGGCCTGCGGGCGCTCGGCATAGAAGTTGAGCGCTGCCATGCTGGTGCCGTCGATGAACAACTCGTACGACAGGATCGAGCGGATCGGCGTCTGCTCGAGCGCCAACCGGCGATAGCGCAACCAGCGCTGTTCGGCGTTCAGGTCGGCGATGTGCATGATGTGGTGCTCCCAGGCGGCCGCCAGACACGGCCCTTCGCCGGCGCTGTTCTGGATCGCGTCGAGCACCATCGGGTAACGATGCGTGGCGACCACGCTGCTGACCGACTTGTTCTTCTCGGCCAGGGTGATACCGGCGTACTGGGAGCCGGTGACGTGGTCGACCCCGCTGTCGATGAGCTCGTGCAGCCCGGACGCGGTATCGCTTTGTTCGCGCTGCAGATTCGCCACCAGCTCTATGAGCTGAGTGACGATCGTGGCATTGCCACCCCGCATGACATCACCCCCGGAGCCGTCGTGGCCCGCAGAGCCCTTTCTCGCCTTCATGGGGTCCACCACACGCGTGCGAATGCGAACGCCCAACGAGAAGTCTATGGGCCATACAACGAAGCGCAAGGCCGGATAACGAACCGGTCCGAGCGACACCGGCGCGCCACCCGGGCTACCCGCAGAGCCCGAACCCTTCCGTAGCCAACCCTGACGTCAGAAACCCTTCCCAGCCAACGTCTTTCGCGGCCACCAGATACCGAGACGGGACGGGCCTCGCGACCCGTCCCCGATGCGCGCCTACACTCGGGACGGTGACCTCCATTGTGATCGTGGGAAGCGGCTTCACCGGATTCACCTGCGCCCGTCGCCTGGCCCGCATCATGCGCCGACGACGCGTCCCCGTCGACATCACGATGATCTCCCCGGTCGACTACATGCTGTACACGCCGCTGTTGCCCGACGTCGCCGGTGGGGTCGTCGATGCCCGCTTTGTCGCTGTCCCCCTGGCCAATTCGCTCAAGGGGGTGCGCGCGCTGCGTGGCCGCGTGGACGCGGTGGATTTCACCCAGCGCACGCTGACCTATTGCGATCCCGAAGAGCGCAGCCATTCGATGTCCTGGGACCGGCTGGTGCTGACGCCGGGGTCGGTGACCCGGCTGTTCGATGTGCCGGGGCTGGCAAGGCACGCGCGCGGGTTGAAGACCACCGCCGAGGCCCTGTACCTGCGCGACCACTTCGTCGAACAACTGGAGCTGGCCAACATCGAGGACGATCCTCGAGCGGCCGCCGCCCGGCGCACGGTCGTGGTGGTGGGCGCGTCGTATTCGGGGACCGAACTGGTCGCACAGCTGCGGGCGCTGGCCGACGCGGCGGCCAAACAGATGGGCTTCAACCGCGCCGAGGTGCGGTTCCTGCTGCTGGACCTGGCCGACCAGGTGATGCCGGAGGTGGGAAAGCGGCTGGGTGACGCCGCGCTCAAGGTGTTGCGCAAGCGCGGAATCGACGTCCGGCTCGGCATCACCCTCAAGGAGGCGCACGCCGATCACGTTGTGCTCAGCGATGATTCGCGTATCGACACGCGCACCATCGCCTGGGTGACGGGGGTGACCGGCGCACCGCTGATCCAGGACCTGGGGCTGCCGACCGAAAGGGGCCGGCTCAAGGTGCAGGCCGACCTGCAGGTGCCGGATCACCCCGAGGTGTTCGCGGCCGGTGACGCGGCCGCGGTACCCGATCTGACCCAGCCGGGGAAGATCACCCCGCCGACCGCCCAGCACGCGACCCGGCAGGGCAAAGCGCTGGCCCGAAACGTCGCCGCCAGCCTCGGCTATGGCAGCAGTAAGGAATACAAACACCGCAACCTCGGCCTGGTGGTCGACCTCGGGCCGCGCTATGCGGTGGCCAATCCGCTCAACATCCACCTGTCCGGGCTGCCCGCGAAAGCCGTCACCAGGTCCTACCACCTGTATGCGATTCCCCGCGGCGTCAACCGGTGGGCGGTGTCGCTGGCCTACCTGACCGACGCGCTGTTCACCCGTTCGGTCGTGTCGATCGGGTTGACCTCCGAGGACGACGCGCAGTTCACGGCCAGCGAAGGCATCCCGATGCCGAAGACGAGCTGAGCCGACCGCGTCTCGGGGTTCAGCCCTCGGCCGACTGCTGGGCCATCGCGTAGGCGAGCTGAAGAAAGTCCGCGCCCGCCAGCGCGCTGAACACGCCGGCGACCAGCCGGGTGAACCGCGGCGCGAACACCAGGCCGATGGCAAACCCGGTGGCCACCCACATGTCCAGGCAGAACGGGCAGGTCAACAACTCTCCCAGGCTGTGCCGCAGCGGGCTTTGCTCGCGGACCTCTTCCTGGACTTCGGCCGGGCCGCCGGTGCCCGCGTAGCGGGTGAACGGCGCGCGCAGCGGGCTCGTCACGGCGTCCTTGGTCAGGGTTCGCGACAGCTTGTGGGTGCCCAGAGTGAGAATGAGCAGGTCCTGGAGCCGCCACCGGGTGGGCAACGTGCGACCGGTGGCCAGCGCCGCCAGCACCGCGGCGACCACCACCGTGCTGTAGACGGCCATGACGGCCAGGTAGCCCCCCAGCGGCCGGTCGTTGTCGCCCCGGTAGGCGTCCGCTTCTTGGCGTGCGCCATCGACGACCTGGGCACCGGTTTCCGTCAACTCAGCCATCGCTTCTCCTAGAACGCATAGCGGGACGGGTACCCGGCCTGGGCCGCTGCAATCGGCGACGGCTCAGACGGTGTCCGGCTCGGAGCGCTTCGCCGTTTTCGCGGCCTCTCGCAATGTGCGGTTGGTGGACCGCAGATCGGTATTGGCCGCCGACAACGTGGCATTGTGGTCCTCGAGATCGAGGATGCGCGCGACGCCGGCCAGGTTGACCCCGGAATCGACCAGCGCTGTGATGCGCTTGATCCTGGCCAGATCATCGGCGCTGTACCGGCGGGTGCCGCCTTGGCTGCGCGACGGCGCGATCAGGCCGTAGCGTTCGTAAAGCCGCAGCGTCTGCACCGCAGTCCCGGACAATTCGGCGGCCACCGAGATGCCATACACCCCATGGTCGGACGCCGGAGCATCCGCGTTACCGCGGTAGTCGACCATCGCGCCTCCCCTTTACCTTCCCGCTTAGAAAATCTGTTTAGCATACTTGCGTCTTTCTGTCGACGGTGCTATACAAAATCTATGTCATTGGACATAGGAAATTGCCGACCCACAGCCTAGATTGGAGTGAGAGGTGACCACCATGCTGATGCGTTCAGACCCGTTCCGTGAGCTCGACCGCTTCGCCCACCAGGTCCTCGGTACCGCCGCCCGTCCGGCGGTGATGCCGATGGATGCATGGCGCGAAGGCGAGAACTTCGTCGTCGAGTTCGACCTGCCCGGCATCGACGCCGACTCGCTGGACATCGACATCGAGCGCAATGTGGTGACGGTGCGCGCCGAACGACCGGCCGTCGACCCCAACCGCGAGATGCTGGCCACCGAGCGGCCGCGCGGCGTGTTCAGCCGCCAGCTGGTACTCGGCGAAAACCTCGATACCGACAAGATCGAGGCGTCCTATTCCGAAGGCGTTCTGCGCCTGCACATCCCGGTGGCCGAGAAGGCCAAGCCGCGCAAGATCACGGTCGGCCGCGGCGACGGCCACAAGGCGATCAACAACAAGGCCTCGGAACGCGAGGTCATCAACGCCTGACCGACGGCGGGCCGGGCGGCGGCCGTACCCACACCGGCATGCGGCCGCCGCACCCCCGGCTCCTGGCGACCGGATACACGATGAAATGGGAACTCGACGGCCAAACCGCCAACGTTGAAGAGGCGTTGGGCGGCGGCGCCGCGCAACCGGCGGGGTGGTTTCGGTTCTACTTCACCGACCAGCGCTGGGAATGGTCCGAGCAAGTGCAACGCATGCACGGCTACGAGCCCGGCAGCATCACCCCGACCACCGAACTGGTGCTGTCCCACAAGCATCCCGAGGACCGCGGCAACGTCGCGGCCACCATCGATCAAATCGTCCACACCCGCCAGGCGTTCAGCACGCGCCACCGGATCGTCGATACCCGGGGAAAGGTGCACCACGTCGTCGTCGTCGGAGACCGGCTCTTCGACGACGACGGTGACGTGATCGGAACGCACGGGTTCTACATCGAGGTCTCCGCGCCCTACGAACAGGCGCGCGAGGACGCCATGAGCGCGAAAGTCGCTGAGATCAGCGAGAATCGGGCCGGCATCGAGCAAGCCAAAGGCATGCTGATGCTGATCTACGGCATCAGCGACAGCGCGGCTTTCGAGTTGCTCAAGTGGTTGTCGCAGGAAGCCAACGTCAAGCTGCGACCGCTTGCCGAGCAGATCGCCCACGACTTCCGCAACGCCGGCCTGCCGCTGAACACCCAGTCGGAATTCGACCATCTGCTGTTGACCGCGCACGAACGCGTCCAAAGTAACCGCCAATAGCGGTTGCAGGCCAAGGCTTTTCGGTGCTCAGTGGTCGAGCACCGGGGCGACCCAGTGCACCCGGGTACCGCCCCCGGGCCCACCGGTGATCGCACAGCTGCCGCCGAGTTGCTCGGCGCGCCGCTTCATGTTGGCCAGGCCGCTGTATCGGGTGTTGCCGGCCGGTATGCCGCATCCGTCGTCGATGACGTTGAGGATGAACATGTCCGCGACGCTGATCTCGACGGTCAGCCGCGACGCTCCCGAATGACGAAGGGCGTTGCTGACGGCTTCGGTGGTGACCGCTTCGGCGTGATCGGCCAGCTCGGCGCTTACGGCGCTCATCGGCCCGTCGATGCGCAGGGTCGTGAGGACATCACGGTTTCCCGTCAGGTCGGCCACCACCCGCTGGATGCGCTGCCGGAAATCACCACTGGCGGCCACCGGGGATTTGAGCGCGAAGATCGTGGTGCGGATTTCCTCGATGATGGTCTGCAGATCGTCGAGCGTGCGGTTGAGCCGGTCGGCCACCTCCGGCGAACGCGCCCGGGCCAGGGTGCCCTGCAGGTTCATGCCGGCCGCGAAGAGCCGTTGGATGACGTGGTCGTGCAGGTCGTGCGCGATGCGTTCCCGCTCGGCCAGAATGCTCAACCGCCGGGCGTCCTCGCGCGCCGACGCCAGCACCAGCGCGATCGCGGCGTGGGTGGCGAAGTCACTGACCAGATCCAGATAGCTCTCGTTGAACGGCGGCTGCTCGGCGCCGCGGGCGATGGCGATCACCCCGACGACCTCGTCGCGGGCGCGCAGCGGCATCAGGATCGCCGGACGCTGCCCGACGTCGGTGAAGGACTGGATCGGGTAGCGCAGCTCCTCGGTGATCAACGGTTCCCCGGACCGGAACACCGCGCCGCTGGTGGAGCCGTGCACCGGAACCCGCTGCCCGAGCACCTCCGAGGCGTGCAACCCCACCGCGGCGGACACCACCAGCGTGTCGACCTCGTCGTCGGACGCGTCGGCGTCGGCCGGCACCAGGACAATCGCCTGTTCGGCCTCGGTCAGCAGACGCGCGCGTTCGGCGATCAGTTGCAGGGGGCGCCGATGCGGTTCGGGACGCGCCAGCAGCGCGGTGGTGATCTCGCGGCTCGCCTCCATCCACTTCACCGACGTCCGCTCGCGTTCGAAGAGCTGTGCGTTGTCGATGGCGACGGCGGCCCCGAACGCCAACGCCCGCGCGGCAACCTCGTCGGGCTCGGAGAACACCCGCGCCGGATCGACGTGGGTGAGATACAGGTTGCCGAATACGGTGTCGCGGATGGTGATCGGGACCGCGAGGAAGGCGCGCATCCGCGGATGGTGTTCGGGAAAGCCGACGGCGGCGTGGTGCGTGGTCAGATCGTCCATCCGCAGCGCGGGCGTATCCAGCAGCGACAAACTCAGCAGGCCCTTGCCGACCGGCAAATGCCCGATGCGCCGGACCGTCTCGACGTCCATGCCCTCGTGGACGAACGAGATCAGGTTGCCCTCGCGATCGCGGATCGCCAGCGCGCCATAGGGGGCGGAGGTCAATTCCCTTGCCGCGCTGATGATCCGGTGCAACGTGGCGTCCAGATCGAGACCCGCGCCGATCTCGACGATGACCCGCAGCAGCTGCTCCATCTGATCGCGCGAGGCCAGCAGCTCGTCGAGCTGGGCGTGCATCTGGCTGACCAGCTCGCGCTGCCCGAGTCCGGCTAAGGCCGAGCCCTTCTCGCCGCCGCTCACCCCGACCAGTCCGGCGCACTCGACGGTGGGCCGGACCGCTGATTCAGTTTCGACGCGAACACCGCCGCCTGGGTGCGGCGCTCCATGCCGAGCTTGGCCAATAACCGGGATACGTAGTTCTTCACCGTCTTCTCCGCGAGGAACATGCGCGCGGCGATCTGTCTGTTGGTCAGTCCCTCGCTGAGCAGTCCGAGCAGCGTGCGTTCTTGCTCGGTCAATCCGGACAGCGGGTCCTCGCGCGCGGTCGTGCCGCGCAGCTTGGACATCAGCGCGGCCGCGGCGCGGTTGTCGAGCAGCGATTTGCCGGCGCCCACCTCTTTGATGGCGTGGGCCAGCTCCATGCCCTTGATGTCCTTGACCACGAATCCGCTGGCGCCGGCCAGGATCGCCTCGAGCATCGCCTCATCGGAGGTGAACGACGTCAGCATCAGGCAGCGCAGGTCGGGGTGATCCGCCACCAGGTCGCGGCACAGTTCGATGCCGTTGCCGTCGGGTAGCCGAACGTCGAGCACGGCAACGTCGGGCTGCAACGCCGGGATGCGCGCCTTCGCCTCGGCCACCGTGCCCGCCTCGCCGACGATCTGAAGATCCGGATCGGAGGCGAGTAGATCGGAAAGACCGCGACGGACGACCTCATGGTCGTCGACCAGGAACACCTTGACCATGGCGAGCCCTTTCCTGCCGGTCTGGCAACTGGAAAGATTGCGACCGACCCACCCAATATCCCATATTTCGAAGGCAGCCGCCGGGACGCAACGGGTTCAACGACTTTGGTCCCCACGGGTCGGGACCTTCGGCCGACGCCCCGGCCGGTGATGCGCCAATAGTGTTGCGGCCGTGGTCTATTGCGGCGTCAACCGCACCCGCGGAAAGGAGCTTTCGATGACCGATGAGGGAGTCGTCATCCTGCCGGTGCACGAGTGCTGGGAACTGCTGGGCAGCGCGGCGCTGGGGCGGCTGGTCACCTACGCCGACGGCCAGCCCGATATCTTCCCGGTCAACTACGTCGTCCAGCGCCGAACCGTGGTGTTCCGCACCGCGGGGGGCACCAAGCTGGTCAGCTCCGCGATCAACAATCGGGTGCTCTTCGAAGTCGACGACCACAACGTCGCCGAGGCGTGGAGCGTGATCGTCAGGGGCAAGGCGCGCTCGCTGCACACTCCCGAGGAACTCGAGGAGGCCGAGCGCGCGCAGGTGCTGCCGTGGACCAGGCCGGAGAAGACGCACTATGTGCGCATCGTGCCGGAAAGTGTCACCGGCCGCAGGTTCCAGTTCGGATCACCACCGAGTGACGTTTAGCGCCCGCGGTCACTCGCCCACTCGACGAAGTCGTCGAGGTCACGTCGCGGCGTCGCCGGCAGCGGATCGGCGTTGATCGGCGCCCAACCCACCCGGAGCAGCATCTGCGGGTAGTTGCTGTCGCCGAAGATGTCGCGGCGTACGGCCTCGCGGGTGCCGGCCGTCTCCAGCGGTTCGGTGACCGGGCAACTGGCCAGGCCGGTTGACGTCGCGGTGAGCAGCACCGCGCTGGTGGCCTCACCGGCGCGCAGCTGGGCCAACCGGTCGTCGTGGCGGGTGCCCAGCGCAAGCACCACCGCGTTGTCGTCGGCCGGGGACGAGTCCGGTGCCATCGGCAGCGCCGCACCCGCGAACAGCCGGCTCGGGATCTTGGCCTGCGGGTCCGATATCGGCGCATTGCGCGCGGGCACCCCGGCGACCGAGAAGTAGCGCCCACTCCATGCCGCCAGCTCGACGAGATAGTCCTGGGTCAGGTGATCACGGACCGACTGCGCGACGATGCCGTGCAGCGCCTCGATGTCTTCCACCTGACACAGCGTGACGCCGTTGCGCGCGGCCCGCGCCGCCATCAGCGCGATGTCGCCCATGGGCACCGGCCAGGAGCTGTAATAACGCCGATCGGTGCGCCGCCGCGGTATCGCCGCGGCCAGTGCGATGTCGACGGAATCGGCGGGGTACGGCGAAAGCTGCAGCGTGGCAAGGTGATTCGGGTCGGCAACGTTCGGCAGCCGCAACACCTTGGACCGCCACCCCACCGCCGCGAACGCCGCAACGCAGTGGTGCAGCGCCGTGCCGCAACTCAGAACCAAGTCGCGGCCGTCGGGGTCGGTGTTGGGCAGCTGGCGGCCGGCGTCGGCGTGCAGCTGCAGGCTGGTCGCGTCGACGCGCCACCGCCACGGTTGGGTGTTGTGCACCGACGGGGCGCGTGAGGCCAGCTTCAGGGCGGTTCGGATCGTCCCGGCGTCCGGAAAGCGGTCGTTCATGCCATGGTCCCCCTTCTCTCCTAGCGCCTTGCCGGTATCCACCATCACGCGTTGTTCTCGACAGCACGAGGGCAGGACGGCTCTAACTCGAGGGACTTTCGGCCAATCTCCGTGGCCGCCCCGCCGCGGGGCCCTTCGCCCTTATGCTGACGACGATGGCGAACCACGGCCCCGATCCCACCACGCCGCTGTGGCGCGCGGCCCAGGTGTTCCGGCTGCTGAGCTGCATCTACGCCACCGGCTTTCAAATCGCGATCAATCCGGATCTAATGCGGCCGGTGCTGGGCTGGGTGCTCTTCGGCGCGCTGATCGGCTGGAGCGCGGCCTGCGCGGTCGCCTACCTGCGCGGCTTCGGGCGCCGGCCGGCGTGGGTGCTGGCCGAGCTCGTGGTCGTCGTCCTGCTGATGTGGTCGAACAGTCTCGTCGCGAGCCCGCACTGGGCGGCCGAGAACCAGACCTGGCCGACGACGTTGTGGGCGAGTAACCCCACGATCTCCGCCGCCATCCAGTTCGGCCCCGCCGGCGGAATGCTGACGGGCCTGGCGGTGATGGCCACCAATTTCGCCGTCAAGGATTACCTCGCGCTCAACCTCGGGCACAACGCCACCGTCATCATCGAACTGGCGATCGGCATGGCGATCGGGATGGCCGCGCAGACCGCGCGGCGCGCCCACGCCGAGCTGCAACGAGCGGCCCAACTGAGCGCCGCGGTGGCCGAACGCGACCGATTGTCCCGGCAGGTCCACGACGGAGCGATCCAGGTGCTGGCGCTGGTCGCCAAGAAGGGCCATGAGATCGGCGGCGCCACAGCAGAACTCGCCGACCTGGCCAGCGAGCAGGAGCGCGCGTTGCGGCGCTGGCTGGCGGGCACGGACATCGAGGCGGATGCCGACGGGGTGACGCTCGACCTGCGCTCACTGCTGCGGTGCCGGGAATCCGATCGCGTGTCGTTCAGCCTGCCCGGCACCCCGGTGCCGCTGGGGCGTTGGGCGGCAACGGAACTCGACGCCGCGGTGGGCAACGCGCTGGACAACGTCATCGCCCATGCCGGTCCGGAGGCGCACGCGTACGTGCTGGTGGAGGACCTCGGCGATTCGGTCGTGGTCAGTGTCCGCGACGACGGGGTGGGGATTGCCGCCGGCCGGCTCGAGGAGGCGTCTCGTCAGGGACGGCTGGGCATCGCCCAATCGATCGTGGGACGCCTGACGGCGCTGGGCGGCAGCGCCGAATTGCACAGCGCCCCAGGGGAGGGCACCGAGTGGGAGTTGTGCGTGCCACGCCGGAAGGGACGCCATGGCGGATGACGAGACGCCGACGAGCGTGATGGTCGTCGACGACCACCCGATCTGGCGTGACGCGGTCGCCCGCGACCTGGCCGAGGAGGGCTTCGCGGTGGTCGCCACGGCCGACGGCGTGGCCGCCGCGGGGCGGCGGGCCGCCGTGGTCAAGCCCGACGTGGTGGTGATGGACATGCAGCTGACCGATGGCGACGGTGCGCAGGCGACCGCCGCGGTGCTCGCGGTGTCACCGTCGACGCGGGTGCTGGTGCTGTCGGCATCCGACGAGCGCGATGACGTGCTGGAGGCGGTCAAAGCCGGTGCGACGGGATACCTGGTCAAGAGCGCCTCGAAAGCCGAACTGGCACAGGCGGTGACGGCCACCGCTGCCGGCCGCGCAGTGTTCACCCCCAGCCTGGCCGGGCTGGTGCTGGGCGAATACCGGCGCATCGCGCAGAGCAAGGACGACGGGCCCGCCCGCCCCAGCCTCACCGAACGAGAAACGGAGGTGCTGCGCTACGTGGCAAAAGGACTGTCCGCCAAGCAGATCGCCGAGAGGCTGTCGTTGAGCCACCGCACGGTGGAAAACCATGTGCAGGCGACCTTCCGCAAGCTCCAGGTCGCCAATCGGGTGGAACTGGCGCGCTACGCCATTGAGCACGGCCTGGACGAAGAGCCGTGACCCGCGGGGCGGGCGGATAACCGCACTTGCCCCGCGGGCCGACGCCTCTGGGCTACCGCGTCGCGGCGTGGCCGCCGCCGACCGGTACCGCGCCCTTGTGCTGGGCCATGATTCGCGCGCTCACCAGTGCGGTCACCACCACGGCCATGCACACCAGCCCGTCGTCTTTGAGGCCCCACCTGATCGCCGCGAGCAGCGCCACACCGGCCGCGCACAGCAGGGCACCGACGGCCACGCCCCGGCCCCGTGACGTCACCGCGGGCGCGCCGTCCCAGCCGGACAGCGGGTTGTTCTCCAGCGGCCGCAGCGCAACGAACAGCACCGCCACCGTGACGACCACGATGAGCACCTGCGCGAGGCCGATGGCGAGGAAATCCTGCGCGCCCGGAAAGCGTGGGCGGCCAAGGTAATCGAAGATCAGGTGCACACCCAGCAGCACCGGCATGTGCCACAGGTACAGGGTCATCGCGCCCGAGTTGCCGATGGCGGTCCACCACCACACTCGCGGCCGCTGCGCCCAACGCGCGATCGCCGGTGCGGCCGCGATGGCCAACGCGCTCAGGATGATTGCGTGCCCGGCCAGCAGCAGTGACGGCGGGCTGGTGTTGGACAGGTGGTGATCGCCGGTGCCGACCATGCTGATCTGATACGGCCCCCAGTGCACCAGTGCGACATCGACGGCGAGGAAGACGGCGGCGACGGTCAGCGCGGCGCGGCCACCGAGCAACCGGCGCCGGTAAGCCACACCGAACATCGCGGGAATCAGCCAGACGGCCAGGTTCAGATAACCCAGTGGCATCAGCGCCGGCCACTGCAGGCGGATCACGTCGATCAGCGCGATCGTCCCGAAGACCGCCGCCACCCCGGCGGCCAGGCGCCCGGCCGTGGTGATGCGGTACAGCACCGGCATGGCGGCCAGCACCAGAACGTAGGCCCCCAAAAACCACAGCAGCTGCGTGCTGACACCGGCGATCGGCTCGTAGACGTGTTGCGGCAGCGCCCGATACAGCACGGTCAGCGTCACTGCCCAGAACGCCAGATAGTAGAACACCGGCCGGAACAGCCTGGTGCAGCGCCTCATCAGCCAGTCGCCCCAATTGGTGCCCGGCGCCCAGGAGGACACGCACGCCGCGGCGCCGGCGAAGAAGAACAGCGGCATGATCTGCAGCAGCCACGTCATCGCCTGAAACAGCGCCGAGGTGGTGAGCAGGTTGTCCCAGATCAGGACGTTGTTGCGGATGATGCTGGCCGCCATCACGGTATGGCCGAGCACCACGCCGACCAGCGACGTGATGCGGATGACGTCCAGGACGCGATCACGATCGGCCGGCGTACTCGCGGCCACCTCGGCGACGTCGGGAAACCTGACAAGAGTGGTCATGGGAGCGGAACTGCCCTTCTGTGGTGTGAACGCCGAAGCGTTGTGGTGGAGCAGGAATCGTGCGATGAGAAAAGCATCGCCGGTGGCGCGGGCGCGGGCGTGCGCACTTCTACGCGTAGGCGCTGAGTAGTTCTACTCAGCCCGCGGAGTTGAGCGGGTCGTAGTCGGCCAGCAGCTTTTCGATGCGGGCCTCATCGAGTCGCACCCGGACGGTCGCGGCCTCCTGTTGGTCGCGGATCACCTTGGCCAGGGTGAACGCGCTCGACACCAGGAACAGGAAGGTAACACCGAGGAACAATCGCGGCCACGGGTCAAGCGGCAGGAAGTAGATCCCGCCGAGCGCGGCGAGGAAGCTGATCGCGAACGCGACGGCGGCCTGGACGAAGAAGGCGGCGGTGGTTTTCGACGTGCTGTTGGGGATGGTCATGCCAATCAGACTGCGGCAGCACACCACCCGCGAGGATCCGTAAGACTACTCAGATTCGGCGGTGCGATCGCCCGGCCGCGCCAGCAGCACCGCAGCGGCGCCCGCGGCAGCCACCCCGATCGCGGCGGCGATCACCGTCGCCACCTCCACCGAGGCGAACCCGGAGTCGGCGAGCGGTTTGACCACGGCCACCACGCCCAGGGCGGGCATCACCAGCCGAACCCACCAGGCCACCACGCTGTCCCCGGGTAGTCGCGAATTAGCCTCTGTGACAAACACATACAGTGCCATCAACAGCAGGGGTGCTGCGCCCAGGATCGCCAGGCCGATCCAGCGCGCGCCGTCCGCCGAGACGACGGCGCCAACCAACGCGACGAGGGCGACGACCGCCAGCCGCAGGCCCACGCCGGCCGGCGCCCCGCGCATGACCGCCAGGCCCGCGGCGGCGCGCACCGCGGCCCAGGCGGAAACCAACGCGGCGGCCACCGCCAACGCGAGGCCGGCCACCGCGAGCCACCGCCGGCCCTCGTCGGCATAGAACTCGGGCACCGCCTCGGCCAGCATCTTGGCGCTCCATCGCCACGGGCCTATCACGCCCTGGTGATCGCCCACCCACAACACCACCGCCACCGCGGCCACCAGCACGACGGCCAGCGACATGGATCGTCCCGGCCTGGCGACGCACGGGATGCGGACGGTGAGCAGTTCGACGCCCACCATTCCCAGGCCGAAGCCGACGAGCTGGCCGGACAGCGGGCGCGGTGTTGCGGCCGTCCCGATGACGACGGGGTCGGTGCTCAACGCGACGAGGGCGGTCACCGACACCGCGAGGCAGCCGTAGAGGAGCAGGCCGGCGAGCACGAGCGGCATCGCCAGCGTCGCCACGACGCGCGTCGACGCCCAACAGGCGGCGGCACCGACCACCACCGCCACGACTGCGGCGCCGACCGGCAGCCACGACACGATCTTGACGGGGTCTTGATCGGGCCAAAGCAGCTGCAGCAGTTGCAATCCGAGCGTGGCCGCGAACTCCGCGGCCAACACCAGGTAGGCAAGCAACTGAACGATGCCCGCGGCCGTCCCCGCTTGGCGGCCCAGGGCGGCGCCGATCAGCTCGGCGGTGCTGCGCGCGTGCGGCGCGTGGCCGCGCAGCCGCGCCAGCGCGTAGATCACCGAAATCATCACCACCGCGCCCACCAGGGCGCCCAGCCCGTACCACGCCGCGGACGCGATCACGGCCATGCTCAGTGCGGCGGCCCGCCAGGTTCCCAGCACCGGCTCCCCCGAGCCCGTCTCCGGCCGCGCCGGCGCGGGTAGCGATTTCTTCGGCATCGCCTAAGCATGACGTAGCGGCGCTGAATTGATCAACGAACGCGCCTCGGTCGCGCCCGCGAACCAGCAACACAACGCCTTGCATATGGCTCAATAAATCGCTTAGTATCTAAGCGACTTTACCGGTATGTCGGAAGGGGTCTCAAAGTGCCCACGGCGGTCAAGACAAAGCGAGCCCGTCTCGTCGACTTGCTGCTCGGCTCGCTCGCGCGTCGATACAGCACGGCCGCAGTGCTTTTCCACCACGCGGTCGCCGAGAAGCTAGGGCTTGGCCCCACGGACACGAAGTGTCTTGATCTGCTGCGTGAGCGATCCGCGATGACGGGCAGCGAACTCGCCGCGGCCACCGGGTTGACCACCGGTGCGATCACCGGTGTGGTGGCGCGCCTGGAGAAGGCCGGTTACCTCCACCGCGATCCTCACCCGCAAGACGGGCGCAAACAAATCCTGCGTCCGGTCGAGGCGCGGTTTCAACAGGTACACGACGTGTTCGAGCCGTTTCGTGGCGATCTCGCGACCCTGTTGTCGGAGTTCGATGAGCACCAGCTCAACGCCATTGCGCGGTTTCTCGCCGAAGGAACCGAGATCACGTTCAGACATGCGGCGCTACTGCGAGCTCAGCCGTTTTCTGCCGACGACAGATCGGGCGGCTACCGTGGCAAGGCGCCGCGATGAGCGTGCTGGAAGTCGAAGGGGCCCAGCTGTATTACGAGACCCGCGGCGACGGCCCGCCGATGTTGCTGATTCCCGGCGCCAACGGCGATGCGGGCGTCTTTGAGCCGCTCGCCGACAGATTGTCCGCACACTATCGGGTAGCGACATACGACCGGCGGGGCTTTAGCCGCAGTCGCCTTGCCGGCCCACAAGATTACTCACGGCGATTGTCCACCGACGCCACGGACGCGCGGCGCCTCATCGAGCACGTGGCGGGCGGCGGAGAGGCCACCGTCTTCGGTACCAGTTCTGGAGCCGTTGTGGCGCTGCGTCTCCTGCTCGAGCACGCCGACGTGATCGATACCGCCGTGTTGTTCGAGCCGGCCGCCATGTGCTTGCATCCGCAAGGCCGGCAATGGATCGAGTTCTTCGCCTACGTGTATGACGTATACCGGCGCGCGGGAACGGACCCGGCGTTGAAACTGTTCCGCGAACGTACGTTTCCGGCGGTAGACCACGCGGTCATGCAGCGGTCCAGAAATCCAAACTCCCCGCCCGCGGTGGCGAACGCGGTCTACTGGTTCGAGCGTGAGCTTCGCGAGTACACCTCGGCGCAGGTGAACACCGAAGCCCTGCGCCCATGGGCCGATCGCATCGTCCCCGCGGTGGGGCGGGAATGCCGAGGCTATCCCAATCACGAGGTGAGCCGTCGATTGGGCCGCCTGCTGGACCGCGATGTGGCCGAAATGCCGGGCGGACACGTGGGTTTCGTGACCCATTGCGACGCGTTCGCTGACGCCCTGCTCACCCGACTGCAACAGGAAACCTCGGCAAGACACGGAACACGGTAAGCGAAGAACCGAACGGGTCGACGCGGGAAGGCAGATGGCGGGATGGACGTACCGTTCACCACCAGATACGGGATCGAGGCGCCCTATTGGCCGGCGGGATTCGCGCTGGGCGGCGTAGCGCTGCTGGCCGTGGCGCGCTCTCGCGGTCGCTGGTGGCGTGCTCCCGCCGCGGCGTTGTTCGCTCAGGCGGCGCTGTATCTGCACACCACGTTGCGCGGAAAACACGTCGTGTGGCGCCGGGAACTGGACCGGCTGGCATTGAATGGCGATGAGCGCCTACTCGATGTCGGCTGCGGCAGCGGTGCGGTGCTGATCGCCGTCGCCAAGCGGCTCCCCCGCGGGCGAGCCGAGGGTGTCGACCTATGGCGCAGCAGGGACCAGTCCGGCAACGATCCCGCGCGTACGCGGGAAAACGCCCGCGCCTACGATGTGGCGGATCGGATCCGGCTGCACACCGCAGACATGACCGAATTGCCCTTTCCCGACGGCTCCTTCGACGTCGTCACCTCGGCGCTCGCGGTGCACAACATCTCCAACTCCGCTGACCGTCGCCGCGCGGTGGCTGAGATGGCCAGGGTCCTCAAACCCGGCGGCAGGCTTGTCCTGGTCGACATCATGCACGTCACCGACTACGCCAGGGTCCTCGCTGACGCGATGACCAACCTCAACTGCCGCGGTCTTGGCATCAACTATTGGTATGGCGCCCCGTGGCTGCCCGCACGCGTGCTGACGGGCACCCGGCGCTGACTTCAGGCATCGATCACGCGTCTATTTTCACGCGCCCGGATTTCGCGCGGGAGACGCAGACCAGCATCTCGTCGTCACCTTCCGCGGTGCGCCCGCGCCGATCAACTTGCCCGCCAAGCACTTTGACCTTGCAGGTGCCGCAGAATCCCTGCTGGCAGGAGTACGCGGTGGTCGAATCGCGGTCGAGCATCACGTCCAGCGCCGACCGGTTCGCCGGCACCTCAAGCACCCGCTGCGAGCGGGCCAGTTCCAGCTCGAAGGGCACCCCGTCGACCACCGGCGGCGGGCCGAAACGTTCGTAGTGCAGCGGCGCGTTCGCGTGTTCGTTGCGGGCGGTGCGCACCGACTCCAGCATGGCGGTGGGGCCACACACGTAGACGGCCGTCGCCGGCCCGGCGCCGGCGAGCAAGTCCGACGCGGTGGGGATCCGGCCCCGCTCGTCGTCGGCCCACACCGTCACCCGGTCCGGCGCCACGGCCAGCACCTCGTCCAGCAGCGGCATGTAATCGCGGGTGCGCCCGGCATACACGGCGCGCCAATTGATTCCGCGCTGCTGGGCCGTCTGGATCATGGGCAAAATCGGTGTCACCCCGATGCCGCCGATCACGAACAGCACCTCGCGCTCGTCGGTGACGAGATAAAACGCGTTGCGGGGACCCTCGAACTCGAACCTGTCCCCCACCTTGAAGGTGTCGTGCATCTCGATCGAGCCGCCGCCGCCGTCGGCGATGCGGCGCACCGCGATGCGATAGTCGGTGCGTCGGCCGGGCGAACCACACAGTGAGTACTGCCGGCGGCGTCCCGATGGCAGCCGAACGTCGATGTGCGCGCCGGGCGTCCAGGACGGCAACAACCCACCGGCCGGGTCGGCCACCGTCAGGGCGACGACGTCGGGGGCCAGAAGCTCGCGGTTGATCACCACCGCGGTGGTGGTGCGCTGCACGGGCTGCACGCGCGAGGACGTCCACCGCGACGCCGATGCCAGGCCGCCGAACAGCGCGCCGACCCCGTACAACGCCGTGTACATGCGATCACGCTTGCGGCGGCCGTAGAGGTCGGCCGGAATGCTGTCCCAGATGCTCTGTGCCACAATCAACCTCACGCCTGGCCGATGCCGCGACGGTCCGCGGACTGGGCGATCAGGTCAACCCACTCGCCGGTGAGCCGGGCGATGACCTCGGGGTATGCGCTGACCACCCAGTGGCCGCCCTCGATCGGGACGACCCTGCCGCCCTCCGGGATGGAACCGGTAAACCGTTGCAGGGCGGGCGATACGAAGTAATCCTGGCGCGCGACGAGCACCTGCACCGCAACGGTGGTCTGCGGCAACCGCTTTCCGGGCGCGAGCATCGGCTTGGGCATGTTGGCGCGGTACAGGTTGAGCCCGTTGAGATAGTCGCGGATGGAGCGGCTGGTCGCGGCGCGCCGATGCCCGGCGCCCCGCGGCCGCCCGATCAGTTCCACCGCCGCAAAGACCGCCACGGTCGCCCGCGACCAGATCGCCAGCTCGGGCACGCCGGGGCACAGAAAGAACCAGATGTAGCTCGAGGCCAAGGCCTGCTTGAGGACGTCGAAGACGCCGCGCGGCGACCGCGGGGACCGCAGGAACCTGCCCGCGTAGTTCAGGTGCGGGCCCGAGATCGACGTGAACGAGGCAACCTTGTTCATCACCGCGTCGTCGGTGACCGCCGCCCAGGCCTGAATCGAGCCCCAGTCGTGGGCCAACAAATGAACCTGGTCGACCCCGAGGCTGTCGATCACCGCGTCGATGTCCGAAACCAGCTGGCCGAAGCGGTATCCCGCCCGCCTGGCCGGCTTCGACGAATCCCCGGCGCCGCGCACATCGTAGGCCACGACATTGAAGCGGCGGCCCAAGATCTCGGCGACCCCGTCCCACACGTGGTGGTTATCCGGGTAGCCGTGGATGGCCAGGACCGTCGGACGGCCCGGGTCGATGTCGGTGTAGGCGTGCACCGCCAGTCGCACGCCGTCGGAGGCGGCGACCGTGGTTGGGGCCACTTCGGTGGTCATCGTCAGTGCCGTTTCAGTGCGAGGCCCGGGCCGCGGGCGATCGGGCCAGGTAGTCGACGGCGCGCCCGACCCCGCCGAGCTGTGACGGATGAAAACTCGGTGTGTAGTAGGCGCCGATGACCCGGAGGAACTGGAACGGCCCGGGCACCAACCCGCGGCGCGCCGCGCGAAAGTAGTCGCGCCAGCGCGGCTTGGTACCGGGCGGCAGGTGGGGATCGACCGAGTACATGAACCGCACACCGCGGACGAACAACCACAGCAGCGCCGGCGTGATCAGCAGCTGCGTGCGCACCTGCCGCCAGTACCCGCCGCGCAGGTGCTTCATGGTGTCGAACGCGACCGCCTTGTGCTCGACTTCCTCGGCGCCGTGCCAGCGCAACAGGTCGAGCATCACCGGGTCGGTGCCCATGGCGTCGTGTTGTGGGGTGTTGAGAATCCATTCGCCGAGGATCGCGGTGTAGTGCTCGAGGGCGGCGACCATCGACACCCGCTCGAGCAACCAGCTCTGCCGGCGGCGGCTGCTCCACCGCGGCCGGTCACCGATGAGTTGGGTGAACAGCCAACGCATTTGGTCGGTAAACGGCGTCACGTCGATGCCTCTGGCCGCGAAGTGTCCGAGCACCCCCGCGTGCGCCTGGGAGTGCATGGCCTCCTGGCTGATGAAACCCTGCACATCGCGACGCAATTGATCGTCTTTGATCAGCGGCAAGGTGTCCTTGAAGGCGTCGACGATGAATTCCTCGCCCGCGGGCAGCAACAAATGCAGCACATTGCAGAAGTGGGTGGTGAACGGTTCGTTGGGCACGTAGTAGAACGGCAGCGTCGACCAGTCGAAGTCGACGTCACGCGCCTGCAGGACGATCCGCTCGTGGTCGAGCGAGGCGTCATGCGGGCCCGTTGCCTTGTCATCGACGGTGAACATCGTCGCCACCCCTTTCCGTCCTGCGCCAAGTCGTACGGCTAGGCGCTGCGTTGCGCGTCGTCCTCTACCTCAGTGATCAGACGCTCGCTGCGCAAGAACCGGACCAGATGATCGACCGTCTCGCTCAGGGCCGGCTCGCGCAGCCGGACCTTGGTCAGGCCCCGCCGATGACGGTACTGGGTATTGTCGTAGCGCTTGTCGCGCATGGCCGCGATCTTGTCCGCCGACCGGGTGAGGAAATCGACCAGCGGATACATCTGGTCGTTCGGCGTGCAGCGGCGGTTCAGCTGCTCGGTGAACGACGGGATGTCGTGGTATTCAAAGCGATACCCGTAGCGTTCGGACAGAATGCGGGTGACGTCGGTGAGGTTGTAGTAGTCGTCGGCGGTCATGTTGAAGACGCTGCCCGACTCGTCCGGCAGGCCCATCAGCGTGACGATGTGATCCGCGATCAAGTCCGCCGGCAGCAGGCTGATCTGGTTGAGCGCGTTGACGGCGATCCCGTGCTCGATCATGAACGCCGTCAGGCGCACCAGGATGTCGTCCTGGCTGCCGAAGCCCGCCCGGGTGGGCGAGATCAGCGAGGGCCGGTAGATGCGGACGTCGAGTCCCTTGCGCTGCGCGGCCAGCGCCAGCTGCTCGCCGACCCACTTGGTCTGCGAGTAGCCGAAGTCCAGGCCGGCCATCTTCTCGTTGGCGTCCCACTCCCCGACCACCGGTTCGGTGCTCCAGCCGTAGATGAACGTGCTGGAGACGAGGTGGAAAGCCTTGCGGTGGTTGATCATCGCCAGCCGCAACAGTTCACGGGTGCCCTCCACGTTGGCTGGCCGCAGCGCGTCGTAGGTGCGCACGTAGTTGACCAGCGCGCCGTTGTGCACGACGACATCGACGTCATGGGCCAGTTGCTGGAAGGCCGCCTCGCCGATGCCCAGCGCGGGCTGGGCGAGGTCGCCGCAGACGACGCGCACCCGGGCGCGGACATCGGCTTCCAGCGCCGGGGACCACAGCTGGGCGCGCCGCAGCGACGCGACGATGCGGTCCAAGCCGTGCGCGGGGTCGGTGGCGCGCACCAATGCGTGCACGGTGTAGGAGGTCCGCGACAGCAGGCTGCTCACCAGGAACGGCCCCAGGAATCCGGTCGCGCCCGTCAGCAACAGGTCGGTGGGCTCGCCCGGCCGCGCCGGCGCCAACTCCGGCAGCGGCAGCGCCGCGTCGGCCCGCATCTGGGCGGCCTCGTGGGCCTCGTACTCGGCGGCAATCTTGTCCAGCGCCCCGCGCAGGGCCTCGAGCGGCTGGCCGGAGCCCTCGCCGAATTGCCTTATCAGGCCGAAGAATTCGGACACCGTCAACCGCTGGAGCAGCCGGGTGTTGACCTCTTCGGCGAGCTCCCCCGCGCCGTTCTCCTCCAGCAGGGCCTGCAGGTCCGTGCGGAGCTCGGCCAGCGCCAGCGAGTCGATGCCGAGATCGGCGAACGAGCAGTCCTCGTCTCCGGTGAGGTCGTAACTCTCGATGAGGTTGCGGAAGCGTTCCAGCGGACCGGCGCCGGCACCCAGTTGGCCGTGTGTCCGGTTGGCGGATTGGTTGACCCAGGTGGCGAAGGCGGGCAGCTCGTCGTCCAGCCACAGCTGGCGCGTCGAAGCGCGCCGGATCTTGCCCGACGTGGTCTTGGGGATGCTGCGCGGCGGCGCGAAGACGATCGCGTGCGGATCGATGTGGCAGTGCCGGCGGATCGCGCGGGCCACGGACTTGGCGTCCGGAAGGTTGTGCTCGTCGCGCACCTCGGCGACGACGATCAGCGCTTCGGACTCGTCGTGCTCGACCGCGAAGGCGGCGACGCAGCCGCTCCGGACGTGCGCGGCCGTGCGCTCGACGACGGCTTCGATGTCGGAGGGGTAGCAGTTGACGCCGCGGACGATGATCAGGTCCTTGCTGCGGCCGCAGA
Organism: Mycobacterium sp. 1165196.3; assembly: GCF_001673415.1. Classification (NCBI taxonomy): domain Bacteria; kingdom Bacillati; phylum Actinomycetota; class Actinomycetes; order Mycobacteriales; family Mycobacteriaceae; genus Mycobacterium; species Mycobacterium sp. 1165196.3. The sequence goes on from NZ_LZLU01000025.1 coordinate 29,942, forward strand.
CGAAAAGCTCACCCTCGTAGAGGAAACCGAGATCGCCGGTGCGCAGGAAGGTGTGTTCGTCATCGCCGGCGATGTGGGCGCCGAACATCTCGGCGGTGAGCTCCGGACGGTTCCAGTAGCCGGCGCCCTTGGAGGGCCCGGCCAACCAGACCTCGCCGACCCGCCCGTCGGGCAGCGCCTGGCGCGATTCGGGATCGACGATGCGGACCAGCGTCTCCTCGATGGGCTTGCCGCAGCTGACCAACGCGACCTGGTTGCTGTTCTCCGGCAACGCCTTTTCGACGCGCGCGACGTTGCGCTCCAGCCCGCGCTTGTTGACCGCGATGGTCTGGCGCCCGCGGATCGACACGATCAGGGTTGATTCGGCCATGCCGTAGGCGCCCGTCAGCGCCTCGGGCCGCAGGCCGTACTCGGCGAACCGCTGCCGGAAGCGAGCGAAGGTGTTGGCGCGCAGCGGTTCTGCGCCCACCACGATGCATTCGAGGCTGCTCAGGTCCACGCCGGCCAGCTCCGCGGCGGGCAGCTTGTCCTCGCGCAGGCAGTACTCGAGCGCGAAGTTGGGTCCCGGGGTGTGGGTGGCGCGCACGTCGCTGATGAGCCGAAGCCACGACGAGGGCCGGGCGAGGAAGTCCAGGGGCGACATCGCGTGGGTGGACCCGCCCAGCAGCACGATGAACATGTAGGCCGAGATCAGGCCCATGTCGTGATGCTGCGGCAGCCACGAGGCCAGCACCACGTCGCCGGTGAAGGCGGAGCCATTGGCGATGACGTTGGCGTGGGTGACGATCACACCCTTGGGATTGCTGGTCGACCCGGACGTGTACTGCAGGAAGAGCACCTCGCCGGGCGTGTCCGCGACCGGGGCGCCGCCGAAGTCCTGGGCACCGTCGGTGGCGAACCAGGGCAGGTCCGGCAGGCCGGCGTCGGACTCGTCCGTCCAGACGCCCTGCCCGCGGCGCTGGCCGAGCAGCAGGCGGAAGTCGTACTCGAACTGCTTCGTCGACAGCACCGCAGTCGCCTGGCAATCGCGCGCGATGAAGCTGAGCTTGGCCAGTCCGGAATCGAAGGACATCGGCAAGGGCGGGCTGACCGGAACGGCGATGACCCCGATGCGCGCGCACGCATACAGCGCGGCGATCATTTCCAGACCGGGTGGGTAGACCAGCAGCGCACGATCGCCGGACTTGAGGCCGGCCTCTGTGGACAGGTAGGCGGCCAGCTCGCGGGTGCGTTCGGCGAAGGCCTGGTAGGTGTAGTGCTCGAGTTCGCGGCCGTCGGCATCGACGAACCGGAAGAGGGTTTGGTCCGGCCTCTGCGCTTCCCACATCTGCAGGTAATCGATCAGCGTCTCCATCGTAGGAGTGATCCCCCTTCCAGGTTGGCTTAGCCCGAGAACGACTTCCGTCGTGAATATAAAGACTAATGTAGCGCCGTGAGGCCGTCCTGAGCAAAGCGTAGATAGGCATTAAGGGCCGTCGCACACCACATTCACAGGTGAAACTTAAATGGCAGAATTAAATGCACTAATGCTGATCTCCGCGCATACGGACTTCAGTATCTCAGTGGCATGCGAGCTGGCGTTACGCCGGTTCGACCACCTGAGATACTGAACTACGTATCTACGAATTCACGCAATTCGATTGCGCCGCCGATCGGACGCACGGTCACAACAATATTATCTTCGTCACGCCCAATGGCGAAATTGCAAATCGAAAAACGCAATTCGATTCGCGCTGCAGAGCCCACCACGGCGACCGCCCGCCGAACGGCCTGCGTGCCGGGCTAGGCGGGCCGGGCGATGCGGATACGCGGGCCTGGCCGGACCACCAGTTTGACGATGCCCAAAAAGCGCTCCCCGTCGATGATGGGCGACAGCGGTTCGTCCTCGGCCTCGATGACCATCTCACGGCCGTTGACATCGCGTAGCCCGGCGCCGCGGAGCATGCCGTTGGTCAGGGCCGTCGGAAGCTGCGCGACGATCCTGGACGGCCGCAGGTATCCGGCCTGAAAATGCAGCGCACCGGGCTCGGAAGCCTTGGGGAACAACCGAAGTGGGCCGCCGATGCGCAGGTCGATCGCGCCGGCGTGCAGCAGGCTGTGCGTGCGCGAGGGGACCTCGTTGCCGTCGATCACCACGCGCGCTTGCGTCGGGGTGAACAGGATGGACGCATAGTTCGGCGTCTTCACTCGGCTGGGGGCGACCTTGGAGGTGATGTAGTCGCCGAAGCTGCGAGCGATCACCCGCGCGACGGCCAGCCGGCCGTGATCGGGAGAGTCGTAATACCGGTCGTAGAAACGGTTTCCGACGCCGCCGGCGGCCAGCCCGAAGCAGAGCCGATGAAACGCCGCGCCGTCGGCGGTGGCGCCGTCGAGCACCAACGTGTCCAGCTCCACCTCGGGCGGGGGCCGATCGTTTTCGGCGGCCGCGGTCAGCGCACGGATGATCGCCTCGGGCCGCCCGCGCACCCGGGCCTTGCGGGCGACGGCGTTGACGCTGCCGCCGTTGGTCGGGACGAACGCGGGCCAGCGTTGCGGATCGCCGATGCAGTGCTCGATCTCGTTGATCAACCAGTGCAGTGCGCCGTCGCCGCCGTCGCCCACCAGGTGGGTGACCCGCGGCGCCAGCTGCGCGATGGTGTCGCGCAGCTCCTCGATCGAGTTGGTCTCGTGCACCTCGCCCCAGGGGCCGACGATGCGACGCAGTTCGGCGATGCGATCGCGGGAAGCGGAGCGATTTTTCCGCGCTTTCGGATTGACGATGACGCCTAGATGCATCCGGCGATCCCCGCGGCAGGTGGGGTTTCGCTGGTCATCCCAGGCACGATACCTGGGCGCGGCGGGTGACCGACATCGCTCCCGCCCGCCGCCGCACGGCCCGTCGGCCCACCGGCCGGGGTCGCAAGTGCGAAGTTAGGGTGGCTGCCATGGCCGATTGGACCGCAGCACAGCTGCCCTCGTTCGCCGGACGGACCATCGTCATCACCGGGGCCAACGCCGGGCTGGGCGAGATCACCGCCCGCGAATTGCTCCGGGTGGGTGGCCACGTCATCCTGGCAGTCCGCAACACCGACAAGGGCCACGCGGCCGCCGCTCGCATGACCGGTTCGGCAACCGGTCCCGCGACCGGGACAGCCGAGGTGTGTCAGCTCGACCTGCAGGACCTGTCCTCGGTGCGGCGCTTTGCCGAGGGCGTCGACAAGGTCGACGTCCTGATCAACAACGCCGGCATCATGGCCACCAAGCACGCGGTGACCGTCGACGGGTTCGAGGGTCAGATCGGCACCAACCACCTCGGCCACTTCGCCTTGACCAACCTGCTGTTGCCCAAGTTGACCGACCGCGTGGTGACGGTGTCCTCGCTGATGCACCACTTCGGCTACATCAGCCTCAAGGACCTGAACTTTCAGTCCCGGCCGTATTCGGCCTGGCTGGCCTACAGCCAATCGAAGCTGGCCAACCTGTTGTTCACCAAGGAGCTGCAGCGGCGGCTGGACGGCGTCCCCACAGCGCTGCGGGCCCTGGCCGCCCACCCCGGCTGGTCGCACACGAATCTGCAGGGCAACTCCGGCCGGAAACTGGGCGACGCGGCGGTGCTGGCCGTCGACCGGATCGTGTCCACCGACGCCGACTTCGGCGCCCGCCAGACGCTGTACGCGGTCTCGCAGGATTTGCCGGGCGACACCTTCGTCGGGCCGCGGTTCGGGCTGTACGGCCGCACCCAGCCCACGTGGCGGAACTGGCCGGCAAAGCGCGCGGGCACCGCGAGCGCGCTGTGGGAACTGTCCGAGCGGCTCACCGGGACGAAGTTCCCGCTCTGACGCCGTGTTCGCTGGCCCGGTGACCTTCGACGCGCCGGTCGTCCGGGTGGTGGCTAGATTGGATGGGTAGCGCCATCGCACCCAGCCAGGAGGTAATGCCATGTCGGACGCGCATCTGGCGGCCATTATCGCCCTGTGTGCCGCGCTGGCGTCCGCGATCGGCAACGTGGTGCGGCAGCGTTCCGCGCAGGAGGTCACCGACAAACGGGTGGGCCACCTGACGTTGTTCGGCATGTTGCTGCGCGACAAGCGTTGGTGGCTGGGCGGTTTGGGGGACATCGGCAGTTACGTGCTGCTGGCCGCCGCGCTCGACAAGGGCTCGGTGTTGCTGGTGATGTCGTTGCAGGTCACGGCCCTGCTGTTCGCCCTCCCGATCTATTCGCGGATGACCGGTAACCGGATCACCCGCCGGGAGTGGACCTGGGCGCTGGTGCTGGCGGTGGCGTTGGCGGTGCTGATCGCGGTCGGGGACCCGACCGGCGGCCAGCAGCGGGCGCCGCTACACATCTGGATCGTGGTCGCGGTGGTGATCGGCCCGCTGCTGTTGCTCGGGCTCCTGGGCGCGCGGATCTGGGCGGATCGCCCGGTCGCGGCGCTGCTGTTGGCAGCCGTCGCCGGCACGTTGCTGGCGGTGTTCGCCGTGCTGATGAAGGGCGTGGTGGACATCCTGGAGCACCACCCGGGTCAGGTGTGGGTGTCATTCGAGCTGTACGCGCTGGTGTTCTGCGGGGCGGCGGGAATGGTCTATCACCAATCGGCGTACCGAGCCGGCGCGCTCACCGCGTCGCTGCCGACGATCATCGTGGCGAAGCCGGTGGTGGGCGGGATCCTGGGCATCATCGTGCTCCGCGAGACGTTGGCAGCCGGCGGCTGGGAATGGTTTATGCTGGCGGCCACGCTGGTTGTGGTGATCGTCGCGACGGTCGGGTTGGCTCGCGGCGAGGCCGCCTCGATGTCGGCCGGCGCGGGCCGGGACGTGAAATCCAGCGCCCGGCCGCCGGCGACCACCCAGGCCTGACACAGGCCGAAAGCGTTGCCCTAACGGCGTTCTCACGACGCCGGCGTCCGCTTTACGGGTTGATGGTGTTGTCGCCGACCTGGCGGCCCCAGACGTATTCGATGGCATAGGGCGATCCGGTGTCCAGGTGGTTGTAGGGCGCGATGCTGTTGCCGGTGTCCATGATCAGCTCGGGCGCCGGCCACAGATCGCGGGTGACCTTCTGCCAGCAGCCAGGAGCGCCGCCCGGCCCGCCGCGCGCGTTCACCCGCGGCAAGTTCTCCGGCCAGATGTACGGGTTGGGTGCGCCGCCGACGACTCCGGCGATGCCGCCGACCAACGACGCCAGGACGGGCACCGCGGACACCGGGTTCGCGATCAGTCCCAGCCCGGAGAGCACCTCGGTGTCCATGTTCAGCGAGTAGCCGTTGAAGCCGCCCTCGGCCGCCCCGGTGGCGGGCAGCGCATCGTGTTCGCTGCGCATCAGGCAGTAGATTTCGGGGCTGTAGGTGTCCAGCAGCTGCGCCGTGGGCACCAGGTCGGCGGCGCCGCGCGCCAGATACGGCCCACCCTTGTTGAACAGCTCGGCACCGGTGTTACCGAACCCGGCCGCCGACAACAACGCCTGATCCAAATCCTTCTGCTGAGCATTGAGGGTGCGCGCGGTGATCACCGCGTCGTTCAAAAAGTCGAACAGATCCGGCGCCGCATTCGCATACGTATCACCCAACGCCGCCAACTGCTGAATATCCTTGCGCGCCTGCGGCATCCGCGGATTCACATCATCAAGCAACATGTTGGCGTTGACCACCGACTGACCGAACTTCTCCCCCAACCCCGACAACGACTGCGCCGCCGCACTCAACGTCAGATTCAGCTTGATCGGATCCACCTTCTCCGCGATCGACGTGATCGTCTGAAACAACGTGTTGATCTCGGTGGTCACCGACCGCGCATCGATCACCGTGCGCGACGAAATCTTCTGCGGCGACGGATTCGCCGGCGTCGTCAACGACACATACTTGCCACCAAACACCGTCGTCGCCTTGATATCCGCATTCACATTCGACGGAATCAACGCCAAATACCGCGGAAACACCTCCAACGTGAACTTCGCCGCCGGCTTCCCATCACGCACCGTCTCCGCAATCGACCCCACCCGGCCGATCTCCACCCCGTTATACGTCACCTTCGAACCCGGATCCATCACCAAACCGGCCCGCGACGCAATCATCGTCAACTCGGTCTTGGGGGTGAAACCGCCCCGGAACTGGATGTAGACCAGGGTGAAGATCACGCCGAGCACCACCACCACGAGCAGGGTGATGAACTTGTACGGCGGCTCGCGGGAGTCGTTGATCTGAACGGGTGAACCTTCCACGGCGCTACACCGTGAGCCCGAAAGTCATCGTGGACAGCCGGCGACACGGGTGGTTATCCAGGTCACCCACCGTCGCCAACCCTGCCCCTCGCCTCGGTGCCGTCGCCACCCGGCGCTGGCCTGTACACGCATGTAATAAGACCAGTGAAATGTACCGCGCCGCAGTGGCACAAACAAAGCAACGGCGGGACCGGCGGGCGGACCACGTCACCTTTCAGGTACGCGCGGTGGCGTGTGCCAGCTGACCGCTGCTGTCGGCACGCTAATGACGTTGTGTAGCAGGACTTTCGCGGTTTACGGATTGATGGTGTTGTCGCCGACCTGGCGGCCCCAGACGTATTCGTTCGCATACGGCGACCCGGTATCCAGGTGGTTGTAGGGCGCAAGGCTGTTGCCGGTGTCCATCACCAACTCCGGCGCGGGCCACAGATCGTGGGTGATCGGCTGCCAGCAGCCCGGCGCACCACCGGGGCCGCCGCGCGCGTTCACCCGCGGCAGGTTCTCCGGCCAGATGTACGGGTTGGGTGCGCCGCCGACGACTCCGGCGATGCCGCCGACCAACGACGCCAGGACCGGCACGGTCGCAACCGGATTGAGCAACAGACCCAGTCCGGACGTGACCTCGGTGTCCATGTTCAGCGAGTAGCCGTTGAAGCCGCCCTCGGAGGCACCGGTGATGGGCACGATGTCGTGGTAGTTGTGCAGCGTGCAATAGATTTCGGGGCTGTAGGTGTCCAGCAGCTGCGCCGAGGGCACCAGGTCGGCGGCGCCGCGCGCCAGATACGGCCCACCCTTGTTGAACAGCTCGGCACCGGTGTTACCAAACCCGGCCGCCGACAACAACGCCTGATCCAAATCCTTCTGCTGAGCATTGAGGGTGCGCGCGGTGATCACCGCGTCGTTCAAAAAGTCGAACAGATCCGGCGCCGCATTCGCATACGTATCACCCAACGCCGCCAACTGCTGAATATCCTTGCGCGCCTGCGGCATCCGCGGATTCACATCATCAAGCAACATGTTGGCGTTGACCACCGACTGACCGAACTTCTCCCCCAACCCCGACAACGACTGCGCCGCCGCACTCAACGTCAGATTCAGCTTGATCGGATCCACCTTCTCCGCGATCGACGTGATCGTCTGAAACAACGTGTTGATCTCGGTGGTCACCGACCGCGCATCGATCACCGTGCGCGACGAAATCTTCTGCGGCGACGGATTCGCCGGCGTCGTCAACGACACATACTTGCCACCAAACACCGTCGTCGCCTTGATATCCGCATTCACATTCGACGGAATCAACGCCAAATACCGCGGAAACACCTCCAACGTGAACTTCGCCGCCGGCTTCCCATCACGCACCGTCTCCGCAATCGACCCCACCCGGCCGATCTCCACCCCGTTATACGTCACCTTCGAACCCGGATCCATCACCAAACCGGCCCGCGACGCAATCATCGTCAGCTGCGTCTTCTCGGTGAATGCACCGCGAAACTGGCCGTACACCAAGGCCAGAATCAGCCCGCAGACAAGCATCATGGCGAGGGCGATCCACTTGTAGGGCGGGGTTCGTTGCGAGTTGATCTGCACGGGTGAGCTGGGACCTGTTTTCGTCGACAAGACCGCCGCCACCCCTCACGTCCGCGCCGCCGCCTGCCGGCGCGGCGACAAATCCACTCCCCTGCCTTTGCCAGGGGCTTCGTAACTGTGCACTAACGAAGTCAGTGAAATGTACCGCGACGGCCGAACTTGTGCGAACCGCTGTTCACAAATTCGTCGGGCGCCGCGGTTGGCAAGATGCCGGGTCTACGCTCGATGAGAACCTCGATGAGGACAACGAAAGGTGCGCGATGCTGGCAGCGTTCGGATTCGAATCCCTGGGTGTGGTCGTCGGCGACATGTACTTCATCGACCCGTCCCCGCTCGAAGGTCAGGAGACGCCGGAGCGCGGCGTCAGGCTGGAACTGCGCCTCGTCGACCGGGCCGAGCCGCAGGGCTCGATCTACGCCGGCGTCCCGATCGCGTTCACTCGCCCGGTGTGGCGGGTCGACCTGTTCGGGTCCACCGAGAGCCCACCCGGGACCCTGGACCGCGCCCATCACCACCCGCAGTTCAACGGTTGGGAACCCAGCCGCCGGCACTTCGTCCCCGAGCTGTCCGCCGACCCGCTGGCCTGGTTGACCGAGCAGCTGGCCGACCCGGCCGCCGTGCTGGCCCGCGCCGGCGTCGACGCCGACCAGGTCAGCGAGGCCGACACGGCCGGGCTCGCGGCGGCCGCTCCGGAGATCGTCGCCGCCGTGAAACGGTTGCTCGACGGGGTGCGCAACGGCTCGCTCGCCCCGGAGCCCGCCGAGCCGGTCGCCGCCGCCCGCACCGGCTGGCTCTGACGTGCGTTAGCGTCGTCGGCGTGACCCTGAAAAACATCGCCCTGACCACCCTCGACGGTCGGCCGACCACGCTGGCCGAATTGTCCGACGGCGCAACGCTGGTCGTCAACGTCGCCTCCAAATGCGGGCTGACGCCGCAGTACACAGCCCTGGAAAAGCTGGCCAAGGACTATCGCGACCGCGGCCTGACGGTCGTCGGCGTCCCCTGCAACCAGTTCATGGGCCAGGAGCCGGGCACAGCCGACGAGATCCAGGAGTTCTGCTCGACGACCTACGGCGTGACGTTCCCGCTGTTGGAGAAGACCGACGTCAACGGCGACGGCCGCCACCCGCTGTACGCCGAGCTGACCAAGGCCGCCGACGCCGACGGCCAGGCCGGCGACATCCAGTGGAACTTCGAGAAGTTCCTGCTCGCACCCGACGGCGAGGTGGTGCGCCGCTTCCGGCCCCGCACCGAGCCCGACGCCCCGGAGGTCATCAGCGCCATCGAGGACGTGCTGGCGCGCTAGGCATGAAAACGGCCCCCGGAGCTATCTCCGGGGGCCGTTTTACCTGGTAGCGGGGACAGGATTCGAACCTGCGACCTCTGGGTTATGAGCCCAGCGAGCTACCGAGCTGCTCCACCCCGCGTTGGTGAATGCCAGGTTACCGAACCGGCGTCACGGCGACCAAATCGCCCGCTCAGCGGGCATCGAAGCCGCGAACGGCTCAGTGCGACGGCGGGTTCAGCCCGTATCGCTGGGCGATGTCGTCCATCCACTCCGGCGAGCCGTACGTCAGCCCATATTTGTCGGCGAGCTTGCCGAACTCGGGCAGCTCGTGCAGCGGTGTGCCCGCCGGGTCCTGGTCGTGCTCGACGAGCAGCTCGCCCAACTCGCGGAAGTAGTTCTCGAACCCGCCGGGGGTGATGACCTCGATGATGCGGCCCGGCTCGCTGCCGGCGTTCCACATCGCATGCATCTGCCCGCGCGGCTTGGTGATGTATCCACCGGGACCCAGCACCACTTCGCTGTCGTCGGAACGGAACCCGATCTCACCGGCCAGCACGATCGAATGCTCGTCCTCGCGGGTGTGCCGGTGCGCCGCGGTGAGCAGGCCGACGGCGAACGGATGCTCGACGATGGACACCTCGCCGCCGTTGGTCTTGCCGGACAGTTTGAACACCGCCCCGAAGCCCGGGAGAGTGACGACCTCGCCCTCCCCCGGTTGCACCACGGTGACGCCGATTGGATCTGGTCCGCTCATGTGAGATACCTTCCTCGCAAACCCGTTGCGCCGCAAGACGTGTTCAGCCCGTCGCGGCCAGGTCGGCCGTCATCTCGTCGTGCGGCGGCCACAGTGGCTGCGGCACTTCGATGCCGAACGGCTTGTCCCAGCCGTTGCGGGACGAAACCTGGTGCACCGGATGGCGATTGGCCGCGACGCCCCACCTGCCCAACGGGTAGCCCAGGGTGAGCATCGCCGACATCTTCCAGCCCTGCTCGGCCGGAACTCCCAGTAGCTCGTTCACCTCGTCCTCGAAATTGCGGAGCACCATCGTCATGACACCGCCGACTCCCTCGGCGCGGGCGGCGAGCAACGCACTCCAGATGGCCGGGTAGATGTTGGCGCCGCCCAGGTCATCGATGGAGTAGACGAACAGCAACAGGGGGACCTCTTCGAAATGGTCGGCCAGGTAATTGCCCGAGCCCTTCATTCGGCGCATCGTTTCGGCGTGCGCGGCGGGATCCGCTCCCGGCGCCGTGGCGACCATCGGTCCCGTTCCCGTGCTGAACTTCTCGTATTCGATGGCGCGGGCCTTGCGGAACAGTTCGGCGAACTTGCCGATGAGTTCCCGATCGTCCACGGCCACGAAGTGCCAACGCTGGGTGTTGCCCCCGTTCGGGGCGCGCACGGCCGCATCGAGGATGCGCGCCTGGGTCTCCAACGGAATCGGATCCCGGCGCAGCCGGCGCATCATCCGGGTGGTGTACAGGCCTTCGTAGATGTCCATTGTTGTGCTCCTTCCACTATTCGGGCCAAGGACTGTTGTGGATCGCGTCGACCATGTTGGCGGGCGTGAAGTTCGGATCGAAATGCGCCAGGACGTCGGCGTTCATGGTGCCGTAGGTGGTCTCCGGGCGGTGCTTCATGCCTTCGTTGAAGGCGACCAGGATGCGGTTCTTGAAGTCGGGACGCGGGTGGGCCGCGGTGACCGCCTCGACAGCGTCAGAAGGCAGGGCCTCGCGGCCGGCACCGACGACGTCGGTCGCGACACCGGCGATGAGCAAACTGATTTCCGGGTCCAGGCGGGCCGGCACGCCGGGCGTCGTGTGCAGGGCGATGCCCAACCACACCTTCTGCGCCTGCGCTTCCTCGACGCCACGTTCCACCAAGAATTCGCGCGCCGCGTCGGCACCGTCGATTTCGAAGCGCTCGGTCGAGGCGCCGTAGCGCGACGTGAGACCCAGGTCGTGGAACATCGCCGCCACGTAGAGCAGTTCCAGGTCTGGGTGCAGCCCGAGGCGGCGCCCGTGAAGCGCGCCGAAGAAGTACGCCCGCCGGGAATGGTGGAAGAGGACGTCGTCCTCGGCGGCGCGGATGAACTCGGTTGCCTCGCGCACCAGCGCGGTGTCGGGGACCACGATGTCCGCAACGGCTGTTGTCGATGGAATGGCCATGACCGCGTCTCCTTCCCTGCTTGCCTGAAGTGTGCGCCGCCGCGCGGTCAGGGAGGAGTCGGTATGCGGTCGTTCTTCCCACAGAATCCGACATTGGCCGTCAGGCGGTGAGGATCGCCTGGGCCACCTCGTCGGGGTGGGTGAGCAGCCCATTGTGCGTGCCCGCAACGACGACCGGCCGGACCCCGATCCGCGCGGCCGATTCGGCCGCCGGCCGCGGCATCGCCAGGTCGTCTTCGCCGGCGATGTAGACCAACGGGATGCCAAGGTCGGTCGGGTGGATGTCGAGGGAACCGAGGAAGTAACCGCCGGGCTGAACGGTGAGCAGGTCCGCCACCAGCCGCTGTAGGTCAGCACAGACGCCCTGCATCAGTTCCCGTCCGAGATATTCCGCGGTTGCCGGAACGGCGCCGACCGGCGATTCCTCGATCCACCGCAGCGCGGACAGGCGCTTGTCGGGCGGGTTCTCGTCGATCAGCGATCTGCCGGGCAGCGGCACGTGCGCGTTGTAGTACACCAGTTTCTCGACTCGACCGGCGAGCACTTGCGCGGCGCCGGTCGCGGGGAAACCGCCCCAGCTGTGGCCAACCAACACCACCGCGCCGGATTCCCGCCGCCGCACCTGCCGGGCGATGTAATCGACCGCATCGTGAAGTTGGTATCCCGAGGGATCCTCGCCGTCGCCCATGCCGGGCAGCGTCAAGGTGATGGCCCGGTGGCCCGCCGCGCGCAGCCGCTGGGCGACCGGACGCCAAGACCACGCCCCATGCCAGGCGCCGGGGATCAGGACGTATGTCGACATGTCCGCTAATCAGCCGGGGCGGCCGGGCCGGGCGGCGGCCAGGTCACCGGTGGCCAAATCCCAAGTGTGGCAGTCGCTTCGCGTCATGTCCTGCTTTCTGTCGATCGAGGCAGCGCTCACGCTGAGGTCCGAGTCGCTATCGGGACGTTCCGCGCATTCGGAACCATGCGCAGCATCGTGGATGGATGAAACAGCTCCGCGCGCCGGCCGACCATGTTCATCAGATGCAGGAATCGCTGGACCATTTCCGGGTCGGTTTGCGCGGCGCGGACCATGCGCTCCACCAGAGCGTTCCTGAGCCGCACCGACACGGTTCGCTTCCCCGCTATTTGCGGCAGTGCCAGGTCCGAACTCACGGCGGTGTGCCAGGCCACGGCGATCTCCTTGGCAGCGCGGCCGAAGAACCGCCGTGGCAGTTTGTCGCCGCCGTCCCGAAGGCAATCACGCAGAATCAACGCCTCGATGGCGGCGATCGACATGCCTTGGCCGTAAAGAGGATTGAAATTGCACAGCGCGTCGCCCATCACGATCAGGCCGTCGGGCGTGCGCGTCAGCTTGTCGTAGCGTCGCCATCGATTCGAGGGAAACTTGTAATGCGTGACGTTCGCGAGCGGTTCCGCGGCCCGCGCGGCGGCCAGCACATGTGGGGGCGCTACACCGGTCAGACAATCGAACAGGGCGGCGCGATCGGTGGGCGCCGGTTGCCCGGACAGCGTTTGCACCGCGAGCATGTACGCGTTGTTCTCCCTGGCGAACATCGCGAATGCGACCGGCCGGCTGGGCTGGGCGGCGGTGAGCGTGACGTTCTCCCGCAAGGTGCCCGGCTCCAGATAAACCGGCAGACCGGCGTAGGTGACGTGCACCTTCAATTCGTCCTCGCGTGGACGGCGATACCCGAGTTCTTCGAGAAAGATCGGTGTCCGCGAGCCGCGGCCCGTCGCGTCAACGACAAGGTCTGCGGTCAGGACGCTTTCGGCGCCCGAGTCACGTCGCGCCACCACGACACCCGTCACGCGGGCGCGCTGCTGGGTGGACGTCAACCGCACCGCGTCACGGCCCTGCAGCAACTCGACATTGGGAAGGGCATGCACGCGCCGACGTAGGTTCCACTCGAGAAAAGCGCGGTGCGCGTAGTGGATAACGATCGACTCCGGGTCGGGGACGTTGCCCGAGCGCAGCAACTCGTGTCCACCGAAATTGATGCAGAGGCGCGACAGGTCGCCGTCGTCCCAGACTCGGGCACCGCCGACCACCAATTCGTCGAGGAAACCGGGAAAAAGCTGTTCCAAACTTCGTGTTAGCCGTGCCGGTGGGATGTGCGGCAGGCCGCCTTGCGGGACCCCGCGGCGGGTCCGCGGTCCGTCCGGGAGAACGTCTCGTTCGATCACGACAACGTCGCGATAAAAGTCGGCCAGTACCCGTGCCGCCAGTAAGCCGGTGATGCTTCCCCCGAGAACTATTGCGGTGTCCCCGATTTCGGACGCATTCGTCTTCAAGCTGACTCCTGTGATCGCACCTGATGAGAACCGCCGCATCCCCCGGCGGTCACCGCTCAGTCTGCTGCGGTGACCGTCGGGGCACCGGTGCGATTTCAGACCGCTATCCCACAGTTCGCGACATCACCGGCCGCGCGGACGGAGCGCCTACTCGGGCCAGGTGTTGTCCAGGATGATCTCGACGAAGTCGTCACGGCGGAAAGTGGGATCGAAGTGTTGCAGCACATCGGCGTTGACGGTGCCAAAGGTGCTGTGCGGGCGGTGTTTCATGCCTTCGTTGAAGGCAGCCAAGATTCGCCGCTTGAAGTCAGGCCGGGGATGCGCCGCGGTGACCGCGGCGAGGGCTTCCGCGGAAAGGTCGTCGCGTCCGATGCCCAGCACGTCGGTCTCGACACCGGCTGTGACCAAAGCGATTTCGGGTTCCATGAATTCGGGTATGCCGGGCGTGGTGTGCAACGCGATGCCGAGCCACACTTTGGCGGCGTCGGCCTCGCCGACGCCGTGCTCCAACAGGAAAGCCCGCGCCGCGTTGGCGCTGTCCACCTCGAAGCGCAGGGTGGACGTGCGATACCGCTCGGTGAGGCCCAGGTCGTGGAACATCGCCCCGGCGTACAGCAGTTCCAGGTCGGGCTCCAGGCCCCGGCGCCGCCCCTGCAGCGCACCGAACAAGAACACGCGCCGCGAATGGTCGAAGAGCAGGTCACCCTCGGCCTCGCGGATGAACTCGGTGATCTCGCGAACCAGCGGGGTGTCCGGTATGACGATGTCGGCGATACTCTCGACGTGTTGAGTGACCATGATCAACCTCCTGTGTCGGGTGGACTGTCCTCAGTATTCGACCGCGCCGTTCAAGCCACCCGAATCGTTTGAGCCGTCTTCACCACAGAATGCGACGCGTTCGCCACCGTCGGTCGGCCCGCTAGCCGCCCAGCCGCCATATTTCCCACAAATTGCGACACAATGGCTGGCGTGACCGAAGCCAAAGCGCGTACGCGGGTGGTGGTGATCGTCGTGTTCGACGGGGTGACGCTGTTGGACGTCGCGGGCGCGGGTGAGGTCTTCGTCGAGGCCAACCGGTTCGGCGCCGACTACCAGGTCAAGATCGCGTCGCTGGACGGGTGCGACGTGACCAGTTCGCTCGGGTCCCGACTTGGCGTGACCGACAGCATTGCGGCGATCGAATCCGCCGACACCGTCCTGGTCGCCGGCAGCGACAACCTGCCCGCGCACGCCATCGACCCCGCCCTGGTCGAGGCCATCCGATCGGTGTCGGCCCGGACCCGGCGGCTGGCCTCCATCTGCACCGGGTCGTTCGTCCTCGCGCAGGCGGGCCTGCTCAGCGGAAGGCGCGCCACCACGCACTGGCACGATGCCCGGCGGTTCGCGCGTGCCTTCCCCGATGTCACCGTCGATCCCGACGCGATCTTCGTCCGCGACGGCAACGTCTTCACCTCGGCCGGGATCTCGTCGGGCATCGACCTGGCGCTGGCGCTGGTCGAAATGGATTACGGCACCGAACTGGTCCGCAACGTTGCCCGGTGGCTGGTCGTCTACCTCAAACGCGCAGGGGGCCAATCACAATTCTCGGTGTTGGTCGAGGCCGATCCCCCGCCGCAGTCGCCGCTGCGTGCGGTCATCGACGCGGTCGCGGCCGACCCGGCCGCGAACCACAGCGTGCAGTCCCTTGCCGCGCGGGCGTCACTGAGCACCCGTCAGCTGACCCGACTCTTCCAATCCGAGCTCGGGATGACCCCGGCCCGCTATGTCGAATTGGTTCGCATCGATTTCGCCCGTGGGGCATTGGAATCCGGCCGGTCCGTCAGCGAGTCCGCGGGCATGGCCGGCTTCGGCAGCAGCGAAACCCTGCGACGCGTGTTCGTCAACCACCTGGGCATCAGCCCGAAGGCCTATCGGGACAGGTTCCGAACGGCCTACGCCTGAGCGATCGAGTGGCAGTCTTGCGAGATGCGCCTGGCCAGGGTTCGCGATTGTTTCGCTACGTAGCCGATCAACGCTGGGCGGCTCAGCAGACCATGGAAGTACAGGCCATCGGCCGCAGGCGTCGGCGCCAGCAGGACCGGTGCGCCGTCGGGTGCGAGTACCCTCAAGTGCCCGACCAACGGGCCCAGGCCGGGCCCGTATCCGGTCGCGCAGATCATCACGTCGGGTTGAATTCGTGCACCGTCGGCCAGCGCCGCCTTGGCACCCTCGAGCGCGCTGACCGCCCCGACCACTTCGATGGATCCGTCGCGCACCGCGTCGATGACCTCGCGGTCGACAACTGTCGGTGCGGCGTGCAGCCGGTGGGCTCTGGCAAACGGGCCTTCCTCCGGAACAGGCAGACCGAATTCTTGGAGGTCGCCGAATGCGCGGTGGCGCGCTGCGTTAGAGATCCGGTCGGCTACCCGCGGGGGCAGATGGAACAACGGAATCGAGAGCACGTCGTTGGGCAGCCCGACAGGCCCCTTACGCGGCAAGAGGTTTGGTGGAGTTCCTACCGAGAGCCAGACTTTGGCCGCCGCGCCTACGGTCAGGTCGTGGGCGATCTCCATTCCCGAGGATCCCGACCCGACCACCAGCACGCGCTTGCCCGCGTACCGCGCCGGGCCTCGATAACTCGATGAATGCAATAGCTCACCGCTGAAAGTGCCGGCCCAATCCGGGATCAAGGGAGTGTGCAGGTAACCCGTGGCGACCACGACGTGTCGAGCGTCGAGGTCGCCGTCAGACGTTGTCAACCGCCATCCCACCGTACAGCGGTCGATCCGCTCGACCGTGGTGTTGAGCCGGAGGTCGATGCCGTCCTCGCCCGCGTGTCGGTCAAGGTGCGCGACGACCTGGTCACGAGTCGGATAGAGCGGAGTCCCCTTCGGGTATGGCCGGCCCGGCAGGTGGGAGAACTGCCGACCGGTGTTGAGCCTGAGCCGGTCATACCGGCCGCGCCACGACGCGGCCACTGCATCGGCCCGGTCGATGAGCAATGGCCGGATTCTGTTGTCCTTCAAGCTCAGCGCGGCAGAAATGCCGGCCGGGCCGGCACCAATAACCACTACTGCCCGGTCAGGTCGCGAGGATCGCATTGGCCACTTCGTCGGGGTGGGTCAGCATTCCGTCGTGTGTCCCCGGAACGACGACCGGTTTTACACCGAGCCGGGCGGCAAATTCGGGCCCCGGGTGCGGCATCGCCTGATCGCTGTCGCCGGTGACGTAGGCGGTGGAAACACCGAGACTCGCCGCATCGATGTCGAGAGCGCCAAGGAAGTAGCCGCCGGGTTGCGGGGTCATCAGATCCGCCACCAATCGCTGCAACGCTGGGGCGACGCCTTGCAGCAACAGCTGTTCGACGTACTCCAGGCTCGGTGCAATGGCGCCGAACGGTGATCCGTCGATCAATTGCAGCATCAACTCGCGTGTGTCTGGCGGGGTTTCGTCGACGAGCGACCTGACCCGAACCGGCACGAAAGCGTTGTAGTAGACGATCTTGCTGACCCGGCCGCGCAGAAGGTGAGCGGCGCCGGTCGCGGGGTAGCCGCCCCAGCTGTGCGCGACGAGGACCACATTGTCCAGCTCGAGCCGGCGCACCTCGTTGACGATGTAGTCGACCGCGTCCCCGAGCTGGTAACCCGACGGGTCATCGCCGTCGCCCAGACCCGGCAGCGTCAGGGTGATCGCCCGATGACTCGCCGCGCGAAGCCGGTTGGCAACCGGCCGCCAGGACCAGGCGCCGTGCCAGCCGCCTGGAATCAGCACATACGTCAGCCCTTGCGTGTCCGGCGGTAGGGTCCCGTCGAGAATCATCTGGCGCGAGCCTCGATCACGCTGAAATCCGTTTCGGTATCGAAGACTTGAGTCATCTCGAAGCCGGCTTCATCGAGGAGTCGCTGATACTCCTTGGCGGTGCGTTCACGCCCATCGTTGAACAGCAACATCTCGATGTCAGCGATCTTGCCGATGAATTCGCGGGTGTCTTCGGGGATTACCGTCTCGACGAGCAGTAAGGCCGCGCCAGTTGGCGCAGCCCTCCTCACATTCCGCAGGATTTGCAGCGCCGCGTCATCGGACCAGTCGTGCACAATGTGCTTGAGCACATAGGCATCAGCTCCCGGCGGAACATCGCAGAAGAAGGAGCCCGCAACCAGGCGAACCCGTTGCGCCACGCCTAACTTTCGTAGCAGCGGCGCTGCTTCGGCCACCACATCGGGAAGGTCGAACAGCACACCACGCGTGTTCGGGGCCGAGGCCAGGATGGCCGCGAGCAAGCGGCCATGACCGCCCGCGACGTCGACGATGGTAGCGAATGGCGTGAAGTCATACGCCGCCACGAGCGGTCCATCTACGTACGCCGACAAGCCCGTCATCGCGTCGTTGAAGATCGCACTGAATTCGGGTTCGTCGCGCAGGTAGTCGAAGAAGCGCTTACCGCGCAACGCCTGGACCGGCGAAGTGCCGGCTCTAACAGTCTGGGTGAGCAGGCTCCAATGTTCGCGCTCCTGCGGTGCGCCCACGAGCCGCGCCAGGGCCGCCATAGATACCGGGGCGTCCGAGCGCAGCAGGTCTGCTCGCTCGGTCAGTTCATAGCGGCCATCGTCGCCCTGAGCGAAGATGCCCTTGCTGATCAATGCTCGCAACACCCTGCGCAACGCATCGGAATCGGCTCCGACTTTGTCGGCGAGTTCATCGATGTGCAGTGGCCCGTCGCCAAGCGCATCGGCCACTCCCAAGTCGGCAACTGTA
Source organism: Mycobacterium sp. 1165196.3 (assembly GCF_001673415.1). NCBI lineage: Bacteria > Bacillati > Actinomycetota > Actinomycetes > Mycobacteriales > Mycobacteriaceae > Mycobacterium > Mycobacterium sp. 1165196.3. Next base: position 48,214 of record NZ_LZLU01000025.1, read on the forward strand.
GTAATGGTCTGCGCTACCCACGCGCCCAGTATGAGCCCCTGCATCGCTTTCGCCGGCGATGACGCCGGCGGATCCAATGGCATTGTCTCCCAACCTCCTCATTCTGGTTGACAAAAATCACGGCCGCGCCCGCCGCCCGGACCGGGTGAGGGCTACCAACTCATCGCGATAACGGCTGCCAGCAGCAAGACCGTGACGAGACCGTGGAGGACGAGTTGGCGCAGAAAGGTGTTCTGGACAAGACGGTCCAATTCGGCCGACTGTGAAAAATCAGGCAACACATAGTGATTACGCATTGAGCCGAAACCCATTCTCGCGCTCAGCGATATGGTCATTGTTGATCATCGATCGAGTCGGCCGGCCGAAGCCGTTGGCCCGAGGTCGTATTGCTCGCAACGTGGGAAGGTCTTGGCAGACCCTGGAAGGTCACCGAAAGCCGCGGCCCATAGCATGGTGCCCATAAAGACCAGCACTATCGCGATGAAGCTGTGAACGCATGCTTGCCGCACTATCATCGCCAGGGGCGGCTGCAGTGGGTAATCCTCCGGAAATCTCGTCATGGTGGGCCCTTCTGTGTCACGGATCGGCAGAGCCGGAATCACTTCAGTGAGTAGCGGATCGGCAGGTGTTTGAGACCACCGACGAGTGTCGTCGCGCACAATTCCGGCTCGCCTGCGAGCTCGATCGATTTCAGCCTGGGGAGCAGTTCGCGGTAGAGACTGTTGATCTCCATCCGCGCTAATGCGGCACCGAGGCAGAAGTGCACGCCGTACCCGAAGGCCAGGTGTTTGTTGGGATCGCGGCGGATGTCGAAGCGGAACGGATCGTCGAAGACCTCCTCGTCGCGGTTGCCGGACGCGTATGCCAGATACACCGACTCTCCTTCGGCGATGTCGACCCCCCGAACCGTGGTGTCGGCGGTTGCGGTGCGCATGAATTCCTTCACCGGGGTGGTCCACCGGATCATCTCCTCGATCGCCGTCGGCATCAGCGTGAGGTCCTGCTTCAATCGCGTTAGTTCACCGGGGTTTTCGATGAGCGCGCGCAGCCCGCCGGAGATGGCGTCTTTGGTGGTGTCATGGCCGGCGCTGGCGATGATCACGTAGTAGGACGCGGTGTCCACGTCCGAGAGCGGCTCGCCGTCGACGCGCCCGTTCGCGATGGCCGAGGCCAGGTCGCCGGTGGGGTTCTGGCGGCGCGACGCGGTCAGCTCGGCGAAGTAGTTGAGGAAGTCCTGCATCACCGCGAGCACGGCCTGGGGGCCTTGACTTCGCTGGTATTCGGCGTCATCGCGGCCGAACATTTCCTGGGTAAGCGTGCGCATCCGAGGAAACTCGGATTCGGAAAGACCCAATAGGGACAGGATGACGTAGAGCGGAAAGTCGGCTGCGACGTCGGTGACGAAGTCGCACTCAGGTCCGATCTCGCACATCTTGTCGACACAGCGCTTGGCCAGCTGGTCCACCTGCGCCTTCAGGTTGCGCATGGCCGCGGGGCGGAACCAGTTCGCGGAGATCGCGCGCACCTTGCGGTGGTATGCGCCGTCCATCTGGACCAGGGTGCGCATGCCGGTCCCGGCGTCTAGCTCTGCATTGCGCAGATCGTCGACGGCGGCGGCTGTGAGCATTGTGCGGGGCGCGCTGATGAAGAGGTCATTATCGCGCTCGATCGCCATGATGTCAGCGTGCTTGGTGATCGCCCAGAACGGCCGATACGGCGGATGGTCCACCCATGCAACCGGATTGGTTGCCCGCAGCTGCCGTAGCCCCGTGTGCAGCCGCTCGTCGTCGGCGTATGCCGATGGGTCAGCCAGAACTTTGGTGGCGTCATGCATTGTGGGTGCGTTCATGTGGATTCCTCACTCCGGGGTTGTCAGAACTTCGATAGATGAAGACCCAATGCGCCGCCGTCGACGCGCGGCCGTCCTCGCTTCGACGCATCCTCAGAGCCTGATCGGCTCGAGGCGGCCTAGGATCTCCTCGCGCCGCGCCTCGAATTGCTCCGGCAGCTGAAATTGCGTGCCCAGCTCCTGCGGCGACTCGTCGCAGTCCCAGCCACCGTCATTGTGTGTCACGGCCAGTTCGAAAAGGGCGCCGCCGGGTGATCTGACGTAGACCGACTTGAAGTACTTGCGGTCTCGAACTTCGGACATATCTGTGTAGCCGGCACCCTCGATCTCGAGTTTCAGGTCGCTCTGGTTTTCGAGAGTGTCTGCGTTCCAAGCGAAGTGGTGAATAGTTCCGGCACCATAGGTCCACGTGCCCGGCCCATCTGTGCGATTGACGACAAGCTCGACCGCACCGCCGAGCCCGGACTTACCGGCCTCCAACGCAAAACGGTCACCTTCGGTCAAACCCTCGCGAGCACCAAGGTGGTTGGCGGCGAACTCGACTGCGGTGTCCGGCCCCGTCACGTGTACGCCTACACCGTAAATCCCGTGGATGGCGTACTCCTCGGGCACACCGTTGCCGGTGTAACCCCGACGAGGGTCGTCGACGACCTCGACCAGCTGGTACTCGATCCCGCACGGATGCCGGAACAGGACGCGGCGGCGATCGAACACGGTCGCGTCCCGGACGTCCGCGGCCCGTTCCTGCAACCTGGAGGACCAGTAGTTCAGCGAACCCGCGGGAGCGGCGAGCAATACCTCACGTGCCTGGTTGGTACCACGTCGCCCGCACATCCCGGCCTGGCCAACCGGGAACGTGGTGAGCACCGCGCTCGGGTCGCCGTTGGCGTTGCTGTAATACAGGTGATAGATCGGGATCGTGCCGTCGAACAACACCGTCCGTTTGATCAGCCGTAGACCCAGCATCTTGACGTGAAAGTCAACGTCCTCCTGGGCCCCGTTCACCGACATGGTGATGTGGTGACTATCGATGATGTACGACATTCGAGCTCTCCCGCCGGCGGGTGGTCATCGGGCCCCCAGGAAGCGGAAAGCCGCTTCGGACATCGTTCTCGCCGTGAGCGTTTGCGGTCTGATCGGGCCATCGGGCATAGACACGTTGGCGTAGCCGCCGGGAAGCACATGCTGCGGAAGCGCAGCTGATACCACCTCGGGCCAACCGCGATGAGCAGTGTGGCCAGATCTGTTCTTTGTCACACCTGCGACGTTAAAAAGCAACGCGCCCAGCGGCTAACCTGCGCCCACTGAGTGGGCTTTACCGGCCGGTCACCGTTTGACGGTGTGGCGATAGGGGCAGCGCCCGAGCTCTAGGCTGGGGTAATAGATTGGCGCTCAAGGAGTACCAGGACGGATCCCAGAAGGGGCCGTCAGGTCATTGAGGAGCATTCGTGACGAGTGATTCTGGTAAGGCGAATGGCTAGAGGCGTCGGCACTTCCCCAATGACGGGGCGGCCGATCATGATCGGGTTGGTCGCGATTCCTGTATTGGTCGCCATGTCCGCGCTCGCCGCGGGGTGTGACTCACCGACTACGACGTCATCGACAGCCACGCCGGCGTCCGTCGGATTGCCACAAATTCTGCAGCGCGGCACGGTCCGTGTGTGCAGTACCGGCGACTACCGCCCATTCACGTATCGTGACGCACAGGGCATCTGGAGTGGGCTCGACATCGACATGGCCCACGACATGGCCACTCGACTGGGAGTCCGGCTGGACATGGTGCCGACCACGTGGGCAAGTGTTGTCAACGATCTGGGCAACAAGTGCGATGTGGCGATGGGAGGAATCACCATCACGCTCAACCGCGCCGAGCATGCGATCTACAGCGCTCCCTACCTACGCGATGGAAAAGCGGCCATCGTCCGTTGCGCTGAGGCATCAAAGTTCCAGACCCTGAGCGACATTGACCGCCCGGGTGTCCGCGTGGTCGTCAACCCCGGTGGCACCAATGCCGAATTCGACAACGGCCATCTCCACAATGCGCACGTGGTGAACTATCCGGACAACAACACCATCTTCGGCCAAATCACTAACGACGCCGCCGATGTCATGATCACCGATGCCAGTGAGATCCGTTGGCAGACAGGCCAGGATCCGCAGCTCTGCGGTCAGAGTCTGGACCATCCGTTCACGTTCGAACAAAAGGCCTATCTCATTCCTCGAACCGCCACGGACGTGCAGCAATGGATCAATCTGTGGCTCAACATCGCACAGAACGACGGAACCTACGCAGCGCTAAGCCAGAGGTACCTGGGTGCGCTAATCGGGCCATGATTCTTGCGGGCCGATCGACACTCGAGCCCTCCTCTAACCGACGCTGGGAAGCGGAATGGCGGTGAAGACGCCGTCGGGGTCGTACCGCGCTTTCGCGGCGGCGAGTCGGACGGCGTTCTCGCCGTAGGCATTCGCGACCTGCTCGTGGTCATCGGGTCCCAACAGGTTGGCGTAGCCGCCCGGTTGGGCGTGAGGCGCAAGCGCCGCCGACACCGCGTCGGCCCACGCACGGTGAGTAGCACCATCCCCGGTCTCCCAACTGGCGACAATCTCGACGACGAAGTGTGGGCGGCGGTTTGCGAACGCGGTTTGGTCCGAGGCGACGCGCGTCGACGCGCCGTGACAGTGGTGGATGGCGATGCCGCTGGGTGGTGAGGTCAGCGCCCGACCGGCCTCGCGGAGCGTATCGATCACCCCAGGTGTGTACCCCGCGACCGTGCGGGTGCGAATCGCCCAGCACTGCCCACGCACGCTCCAGGCATCGAACAGGCTCAGCCATTCGAGGTACGTCATCGGCGCGACCTGTGTGGTCAGCGGAGTTCCAAGCTTGACGAGCTTATCGACGGCGGCTTCGCCGCAACGATGATCGCCGCTGAAGGCCGGAGCCAGGAACACCGCCGGATTTCCGCCTGGGTCGCAAAGCAGTCCACTTAACACGGTCAGCTCGTCCGGAGCCGTCGACAACAGCTCACCGAGCCCACGCCACACCGTCGCGGCCTGCGACCACGGGAAGGTGATCATCCCGCCGATCAACCGGTCCAGCGGATGTAACCGCACGCGCATCGAGGTGACCACCCCGAAGTTGCCGCCGCCACCGCGCAGTGCCCAGAACAGCTCCGGCTCGTGAGTCGCGTCGGCTGCGACGGTTCGACCGTCCGCCAGGACAACCTCTGCACCGACCAGGTTGTCCGAGGCAAGGCCGAACCGGCCGTTGAGCGGTCCGTAACCTCCGCCGAGTGTCAGGCCGGCCATACCGACGCCGCCGCAGTTGCCGGTGGCGGCAACCAGCCCGTACGGCGTGACCGCGTCGGTCAAATCAGTCGCTGTGACACCCGCGCCCACCGTTGCGACCGGTACCGTGGTATCGACTGTGACACTTCGCATCCCGGACATGTCGATCACCAGACCGCCGTCGCACACAGCGCGACCAAGCCAGTCGTGGCCACCCCCGAGCACCGAGAGCCGCATCCCGCGGTCACGCGCCACCCGGATGGCTATCTGCACGTCGAACGATGACTCGGGTCGCACGATCAATGCCGGACGATGCTGCGCCGCCGCATTCCAGATCAACGGCGCAGCACCGGGGACCCGCACTTGCGTGGCATTGATCGCTCTCGTCAGGTCGGCGGCGGCCGCGGATATCACAGCGGGGGTGGTCATTTATCTCCTACGGGTTGACGACGACGTCCAGCAAGAACGTCCGCCCTGATGCGACGGCTTCGAGCGCCCGCTGCACGGCCACGGCCAGCTCATCGAATTTCTGCACGCGTTCGCCCATGCCGCCATACGCTTCGGCCTGCTTCACGTAGTCGGGCATCGGTTCAATGGTGTTGCCGACGAAGTTCTGTTCGCGGACGGCCGCGCTATCCGGGTAGTACCTGACGAGGTTTCGGATCTGGGATGCGTACTGCCGGTTATTGCACAGCACGATGAGCAGCGAAACTCCGTATTCCTGTGCGAATCCCAGCGCAGCCGGCACGGGATTGTAGTGCCACGCTCCGTCACCGAGGATGCAGACGACCACTTGCTGCGGGCGCGCGAGCTTGACGCCGAGTGCGGTGCCCAGGCCGGTGCCCAGTGCTCCTGCCCAACCGCGATACTGCTCGAAAAGTTTACGGGTGTACAGGAATTGAATCATTTGCGGCACTTGAGACGTGATCTCATCGACACAGATCGCGTCGTCGGGAAGTGCGTCGTGCAACGCACCGAACAAGTCGGCGGCACACACGAAATCGGTTGCCTGCAACGCTAGTTGGCGAGCTTCTTCGATTCCCTTGGCGCGCACGCCGTCCGTGTAGCGCGTCCACCGCTCGTCGGCGTCGTGCCGAACGGCCGATCGCGTTTGTAGATTGGCAGCGAGCGCAACCAGATTGATCGACACATTCCCCGGGATCGCGTGAGTGATCGGGTAGCCCCAATAGGCACCGCGCGGGCGCAGCGGGTCTTGTTCGAGGTGAATGACCGCGCACCCTGGGCGTAACGCCGCCTGCGGCGGATGCCACGGTCCATTGCAGCCGGCCAACAGCACGGCATCGGCTTCACCCAGCACCGCTTCCACCGGCCCCGCCCCGTACAGGGGGTGCGACCGCGGAAAGTTGTGATAGGCGGGATTCCAGAATTCGAAGACGGGCGCCGACAGCGCCTCGGCGATGCCTATCAGGGCGTTGCGGTCGGCGTCGGTGCGCCCGCCGTGTTCGGTGACGATGATCGGGTTTGTCGCGCGCACGAGAATTCCGGCCACCCGGTCGATATGTTCTGGTGTCGCGACATTCGGTGCAGCGGGAACCCACGGGGGGACCTCGGGGTGACCCTCGCCCAGCAACAGCTGAAACGGTATCTCCAACAGCGTCGGGCCGAGCGGGACGGACTCGGCGATGAAGCGGGCGCGCCGGAGTTCGTGAACCAGATCGAACGGCGTGCGCGCTCGCTTCGCCCACTTGACGACGACTTCGGCGTTGCGCGCCGGGCCGGCATGGTCGGTCAGCAGTGCGGGCCATTCGGCACCGGGATCGCCGTCGGGGTCATCACCATAGCTGAGCGTGTCGGGCGACAGTGCCGTCATCGGTGTGCGCTCCTGCAGCGCCGTGCTCAGCGCCATCGACGCGTTTTGAACTCCCAACGATGTCGGCAAGAAGACGATCTGGCTTCGGCCGGTGGCCTTGTAGTAACCCGATGCCAGGCTCACCGCCAACAGCTCATGGCGACAGCGGAAGTACCGCAGCCTCATCTCGTTGCCGCGCCGGGCAAGCACTTCCCAGATCGGCGCCATCACGGCGATGGGAGAGGCGAAAATGCAGTCCACGCCCTGGGATTCCAAATGATCCAGCAGTACTTCTGCGCCATTCTTGGCGCCATGAGCGCGTGTCACACGAGTGACGCTAGGAAGCGACGAGGCCAACTGCGAGCCCGCGCCCACTGGGTGGGTTTTGCTAGCTGATCAGTGATTCACGGTTAGTCGCTTCTGATTTGAGGGCTAGTGTGGTGTGCGATCAGCGCGCCGACCATCCACACGCCGAAGGCGGTGCCGGGTTCATCGCCGCATCTACCTGTCACGCACCGGATGGCAGCTGCCGGCCAAAGAGCTGCGGTAAGCCCTTCAGGCGGGGGTTAACGCGATAACCGGGATGGGCCGCGATGTTCGGCTCTGGTAGCCGGTGTATCGGTTCGCGTTGTTTGTATTGACGATCTCCCACAGCCGAGCGTAGCCGGCGTCACCGGGTGCGACTCTGCGTGCTGTCACCGCGAATCGTATTGGCCCCACGTTTATTTCGCAGTCCGGCTGGTTCCGTAGGTTGTGGTACCAGCCCGGATGCTTATCGCTACCACCGAAGGACGCGACGACCAGATACGAGTCGCCGTCCTTGGCGTAGGTCAGTGCATTGCTGCGCTGCTGACCGGTCTTCGCGCCCGTGGTGTGTAACAGCAAACAGGGTGGCATGCCTGGCATCCGGTGGCCGATCCGACCGTCGGTCCTCCGATAGACCATGCCATGAAGGCGCAGCAGCGGTAGGAGCACCAGTTGCTCCGCCGGAGTCATATTGCTCATGAGCAGTTTGCGCCTGTCATGCCCGCGACGTTAGGAAACCACGCGACGGGCGGCAAACCTGGGCTCACTGAGTGGGTTTTCGCGCCTGGCACCGTTTCACGGGTTGCGAAGGAGGCTGACGATGCGGCTGCCGGTAGCCCTGGTGGCAGCCAGCAGTCCCAGCGGAGGCCGGCGTTGCGGGATGAGCGCCGAAACGGCTGCCGCCGCGTTGTCGCCGAGAGGAATTGCTATGGCAACGCAGCTGAGATCCGCCAGCACCCCGCCGGCATCCACTATGGGGGCGCGGCCCAACTCGGTATAAGCCCGCGCAGTCGCCGTACCTGGCGGCACCCGAGCCCCAGGTTCGGCTGTGAATCCCACCGGAATCCGAGCGTCCACCACGTCCAGATACACCACCTCGCCACCGATCAGCGCAGACAACTGAACCGCAGCCCCAGTGGCGCTTGCCAGCTCGGCGATCGGCCGACGGGCGGCCACCCGCAATCGACGCTCCGGACTCACCCGCGAACCCAACCCCAACAGGCTCGCGCCCAACCGATACCGGCTGCCTTCGCGACTGACCGCCCCGACCGCGATCAACTGCTGCAACAGTCGACGGACCGTCTCGCGCGGGATCCCGCTCACATTCGCCAAATCCAGCAGCCGCACCGGCTCCAACGCAGCCACCAGCTCCAGCAGTTCAAATGCGCTCTGGAGAACCCCGCGGCCGTCGTTAGGAAACGAGCCGTCCACAACCCGACGGATCATCGCCATCGCCCAGACCAGGCCGCTTGGCAACCGGTCGCCTTGACCAGACTCCATGCCGGCGGCCCGAAATCAGCACATACGTCAACCCCTCGTTCAAGGTATGCCTTTCGCTGTCAAAGGATCCGAAGGTAGTACCGGACCGGTGTGTGGCCGCCACGGCTATGACGTTAAGAAGCCGCGGGACAAGCGGCCAATCTGTGCCCACTCAGTGGGTTTTCTCGCTGATAGCAATTCACGGTGTACGAAGGAGCCCGGCGATACGGACACCGGTGGCCCTGGTGGCAGCGAGCAGCCCGAGCGGCGGCCGCGGTCGCGGAACAAGCGTCGACACAGCTGCCACAGCGCCGTTGCCCAAAGGAATGGTTACCGCGACACAGCTCATACCCTTGATAACCTCGCCGGTGTCCACTATTGGTGCGGTAAAACCCAATTCGGTGTGGGCTCGTGCGGCTGCGCATCTAGGTGGTACCCGGGCCCCCGGTTGGGCGACCACTCCGAACGGAACGCGAGCGTCCACCGTGTCCAGGTACACCACCTCGCCACCGATCAGCGCAGACAACTGAACCGCAGCCCCAGTGGCGCTTGCCAGCTCGGCGATCGGCCGACGGGCGGCCACCCGCAATCGACGCTCCGGACTCACCCGCGAACCCAACCCCAACAGGCTCGCGCCCAACCGATACCGGCTGCCTTCGCGACTGACCGCCCCGACCGCGATCAACTGCTGCAACAGTCGACGGACCGTCTCCCGCGGGATCCCGCTCACATTCGCCAAATCCAGCAGCCGCACCGGCTCCAACGCAGCCACCAGCTCCAGCAGTTCAAATGCGCTCTCGAGGACCCCGCGGCCGTCGTTGCGAAGCGAACCGCCCGCCGCGCCCACCCGCCTATCACTGGCGGTCATGCGATCCACCGTTGGCCCACCATCGACCCCTTTGAGGTTGCTGTTGCCGACTGCAACGGCGAGCACGTGCGATCTATGCCCGGTGCCGAAAAGCAACAACAGCCTGCTCAGAATGTCGTCGACGAGGTTATCCCCGAAGCGGCATGGGGCCAAAATGCTGCATTAGCGCGGGCAGCAGCCTTTGCGAGATGCGCTTCGCCGGCCCGCGTCCGACCTACTTGGTGTTGTTGTACTTGGTGATCGCGTCGTCCAGGCGCTGCAACGCCGCACCGTAGCCGGCGAAATCGCCCTTCTTCTGCGCGTCCTTGGCCGCGCCGAGGGCCGCCTGAATCTCTTGCAGGGCAGCCGATTTCGCCGGGGACAGTGTCACCGAACCGTCGGCGACCGGCGGTGCGGCCACCGGCGGCGCCGAACCCGGTGTCACGGCCGGCGGCGGCGTGTTGGCCGGCGGACTGGCGGCGGGCGTGCCGGACTCGGTGGGCTGGATGCCCGTCGCCGCCGCGCCCGCACCCGGACCGAACAGCCCCGTCAGGGCGTCCCGCACCGTGGGGCCGTACCCGATCTTGTCGTTGTACATCATCGCCACCCGGATGAGCCGCGGATACGACGACGCCGCATCGCTGGCCCCCGGGGACGCATACACGGGTTCGACGTAGAGCAGCCCGCCCTGGCCCACCGGCAGGGTGAGCAAGTTGCCCCACCGGATCCGGTTCTGGTTGTCACGCCCGATCACACCGAGGTCCTGGGACACCGCCGGATCGGTGGTGATCGCGTTGTTGGCCAGCTTGGGCCCGTTGACCTGACCCGGGATGGTCAGCACGGTGATCCGGCCGTACGTCGCCGGGTCGGAGCTGGCGCTGATGTAGGCGGCCAGATAGTCGCGCTTGAATCTGTTCATCGCGCTGGTCAGCTGATACGACGCCGTATTGTCGTTCTTCGCAATGTTTTTCGCGACGATGTAGTACGGCGGCTGGTAGCTGCTGGCCGTCGGGTTCGGATCTAGCGGCACGTCCCAGAAATCCGACGTGGAGAAGAACGTCACCGGATCGTTGACGTGATATTTCGCCAGCAACATCCGCTGCACCTTGAACAGGTCCTCGGGATAGCGCAGGTGCTCGGCCAGCTCCGGGCTGATATCGCTCTTGGGCTTGACCGTGCCCGGGAAGACCTGCATCCACGCCTTGAGCACCGGGTCCTGCTCGTCCTGCTGGTACAGCGTGACGGTGCCGTCGTAGGCGTCCACGGTCGCCTTGACCGAGTTGCGGATGTAGGAGACCCGCTTGTCGGGTGCCAGCCTGTTGAACGCCACCTCGTTGGAGTCCGCGGTCGCCGACTCCAATGACGTGAGTTCGGAATACGGGTAATTGTCCAGCGTGGTGTAGCCGTCGATGATCCACACCAGTCGCTTGTTCACGATCGCCGGATACACCGCGCTGTCGGTGGTCAGCCACGGCGCCACCGCCTCCACCCGCCGCGCCGGGTCACGGTTGAACAGGATCCTGCTGTTGGAGCCGATCACGTTGGAGAACAAGAAGTTTCGCTCGGCAAATTTCGCGGCGAACACGCTGCGCGACAGCCAGTCGCCGATCGGGACGCCGCCGAGCCCGGTGTAGGTGTAGTTCTTGGTCTCGTTGCTGGTCTCGTAGTCGTATTCGCGGTCGGTGCCGTTGCGACCGACGATCGCGTAGTCGGCCGACGTGTTGGCGATGACCGGCCCGAAATAGACGCGCGGCTGGTCGAGCTGCGCCGGGCCGTCGGAGACCACCCCGCCGTTAGCGCCGACGACGTTGACCAGGAATTCGGGGTAGCCGCCATTCTGGTTGGGGTCGTTGGCGATTCCGCGCACCGTGTTGGCCGGCGACGCGATGAAGCCGTTGCCGTGGGTGTACACGGTGTGCCGGTTGATCCAGTCGCGCTGATTGTCGATCAGCCGGTCGGGGTTGAGTTCGCGGGCGGCCACGACGTAGTCACGCAGGGCCCCGGTGCGGTCCTGGTACCTGTCGATGGAGAGCTGGTCGGGGAAGTAGTAGAAGTTCTTGCCCTGCTGGAACTGGGTGAACGCCGGGCTGACGATCGTCGGATCGAGCAGCCGGATGTTCGATGTGGTGGCCCGGTCGTCGGCGACCTGCTGGGCGGTGGCCCCCGCGTCGCCGGTGTAGTTGCGGTAGGTGACCTGGTCAGACGTCAGACCGTAGGCTTGCCGCGTCGCGGCGATGCTGCGGCTGATGTATTCGCTTTCCTTTTGCGCGGCATTGGGTTTGACGCTGATCTGCTCGACGATCAGCGGCCATCCCGCCCCCACGATCAGCGACGACAGCAGCAACAGGACCACACCGATCGCGGGAATCCGCAAATCCCTGAGCACGATCGCCGAGAACACCGCGCCCGCGCAGATCAGCGCGATGGCCATCAGGATCAGCTTGGCCGGCAGCACCGCGTTGATGTCGGTGTAGCCGGCGCCGGTGAAGGGCTTGCCGCCGCGGGTGTGCGACAACAACTCATAGCGGTCCAACCAGTAGGCGATGGCCTTGAGCAGCACCAGCACCCCGACCAGGGTGACCAGCTGGATTCGCGCCGACCGGCTCAGCGCCCCGGTGCGGCCGGACAGCCGAATGCCGCCGAAGATGTAGTGGGCCAACAGGTTCGCCACGAAGGCCAGGAACACCGCGACGAACAGGTAGGACAGCAGCAGCCGGTAGAACGGCAGCTCGAACGCGTAGAAACCGAGGTCCTTGCCGAACTGCGGGTCCCGGATGCCGAAATCGCCGCCGTGCAAGAACAGTTGGATTCGCACCCAATAGCTCTGGGCGACGATGCCGGCCAGCAGGCCGACCGCCACCGGGATACCGGCGCTCACCAGTCGTAGCCGCGACAGCACCAGGGCGCGGTAGCGCGCCACCGGGTCGTTGTCGTTGCTCGGCACGAACACCGGGCGGGTGCGGTAGGCCACCGCCAGCCCGGCGAACACGATGCCGCCCACCAGCAGGCCGGCGATCAAAAACACCACGAACCGGGTGACCAGCACGGTGGAGAACACCGAGCGATACCCGAGCTCGCCGAACCACAGCCAGTCGACGTATGCGTCGATCAGCCGCGGACCCGCGAGCAGCAAAGCGATCACACCCAGTGCGATCAGGATCAGAATCCGGCTACGCCGAGTCAGCTTCGGCATCCGTGCGGTGGGCCGCATCCCCACTGGCTACGCTCCCTGATCGATTGCTAGACGGTGACAACTCTACGCATGGCACAACCCGTGATCGCCGGGCTTCGCTAGCAGCTTGGCGCCTGCCCACCCGAACCGATCGCGTGCAACGCATCCACTGCCTGGCCGAGCGTCTCGACCTTGACCAACCGCAGGCCGGACGGATTGTCCGAGCTGGCCTCGTAACAGTTCTTGGCCGGCACCAGAAACACCGTGGCCCCGGCCGCATGCGCGGCGACCATCTTGTGGGTGATGCCGCCGATCTGGCCGACCTTGCCGTCCGACGAAATGGTTCCCGTCCCGGCGATGAAATTCGACTTGGCCAGGTCCCCGGTGGTCAGTTTGTCGACCACCGCGAGGCTGAACATGAGCCCGGCCGACGGCCCGCCCACGTTGGCCAGGTTGAAGTCGACGGTGAACGGCGCCCACGGCGCGTCGAGCACCGCGACGCCCAGGAAGCCGTAGTCGCGGTCCTTATTGGCACCCAGGGTGATCTGCGCCACACCGGCCGGCTCGTTCTTGCGGCGGTAATCGATCGTCACGACCTGGCCGGGCTTGGTGTTCTTCAGCAACCCGGTGAACTCCTCGACGGTGGCCACTGGGACGCCGTTAACCGCGTCGATGGCGTCACCGGTCTTCAGCTTGCCCGCCGAGGGGCCCGGCTCGGGGACCTTGGCGACGGTGACCGCCGCCGGGTACTTGAGGTAACCCAGGGCGGCATAGGCGGCGCTGTCCTCGGATTGCTTGAAGTCGGCGTTGTTGGCCTTGTCGACCTCCTCGCGCGACTTACCGGGCGGATAGATCAGGTCGCGCGGTACCAGCTGCTCGGTGTCCGAAAGCCACAGCGTCAGCGCCTCGCCCAGCGTCAGGTCGTCGCGCTGGGACACCGTCGTCATATTGAGGTGCCCGGTAGTCGGATGCGTCTGGGTGCCCTCGATCGCCACCACCTGCTTGCCGTCGACCTCGCCGAGCGTGTCGAAGGTGGGGCCGGGCCCCAGCGACACGAACGGCACCGTCACCACGGCCAGCAACACGCCGAACACCACGATCGGCACCAGCGCGACCACCAAGGTCAGGATGCGCCTGTTCACGCCGATCAGACTAGACGGCGGGTGCCGCGCGGTGTTCAGCCACGACGTCGGGTCAGCCTGGTTCAGCTACAAGCTGACCCGAGGTCGCGCCGCCTGACCTAGCGGTGAGTACCGTTGAGGGTATGGCTGACCTGCCTTTCGGGTTCTCCTCGGGAGACTCTGGAGACGACCCCGACAAACGCGGGAAGAAAGATCCCGAATCGGGCTCGAACCCGTCTGACCCGTTCGCCGCCTTCGGCATGAGCGGTGAATTCGGCATGGGCGACTTGGGGCAGATCTTCACCCAACTCGGCCAGATGTTTTCCAGCGCGGGCACTGTCGGGCCCGCCGGAACCGGCTCCGGGCCGGTGAACTACGACTTGGCGCGCCGCGTCGCGACGAATTCGATCGGCTTTGTGGCGCCGATCCCGGACACCACCAACTCGGCGATCGCCGACGCGGTGCATCTGGCCGAAACCTGGCTGGACGGGGCCACGGCGCTGCCGGCGGGCACCACCAAGGCGGTGGGCTGGACGCCCGGCGACTGGGTCGAGAACACCTTGGAGACCTGGAAGCGGCTGTGCGACCCGATGGCACAACAGATTTCGACGGTGTGGGCGGCGTCGCTGCCCGAGGAGGCCAAGAGCATGGCCGGCCCGCTGCTGCAGATGATGTCGCAGATGGGTGGCATGGCGTTCGGCTCGCAGCTCGGACAGGCGCTGGGCCGACTGTCCCGCGAGGTGCTGACCTCCACCGACATCGGTCTACCCTTGGGGCCCAAGGGAATTGCCGCGGTAATGCCCGACGCCGTCGAATCGTTCGCCACCGGACTGGAGCGGCCGCGCAGCGAGGTCCTGACCTTCCTGGCCGCGCGGGAGGCCGCCCACCACCGGCTGTTCAGTCACGTGCCGTGGCTGTCGAGCCAACTGCTCGGCGCCGTCGAGGCCTACGCCATGGGCATGCAGATCGACATGTCCGGAATCGAGGAACTGGCGCGCGACTTCAATCCGGCGTCGCTGTCGGATCCGGCGGCCATCGAAAACCTGCTCGGGCAGGGCGTTTTCGAGCCCAAGGCCACGCCGGCCCAGACGCAGGCGCTCGAACGGCTGGAGACACTGCTCGCCCTCATCGAGGGCTGGGTGCAGGTGGTGGTGGCCGGGGCGCTGGGCGACCGGATCCCTGGTGCGGCCGCGCTGGGCGAGACGATGCGGCGCCGCCGGGCCAGCAGCGGCCCGGCCGAGCAGACCTTTGCCACGCTGGTCGGGCTGGAGCTGCGGCCCCGCAAGATGCGTGAGGCCGCGGCGTTCTGGGAGCGCCTGACCGAGGCCGCCGGGGTCGACACCCGCGACGGCATCTGGCAACACCCGGATCTGCTGCCCGACGCCGGGGACCTCGACGAGCCGGCGGGCTTCATCGACCGGGTCATCGGCGGCGACACCAGCGGCATCGACGAGGCCATCGCCAAACTCGAGCGCGAGGGCCAAGGCCCCGACGGCCCGCCCGACGGCGGCTCTGTGGATAACTGAGCGGGACCATCGCCGCGCGCGTGACACAGTGACGCCGTGACGCAGCGGCGCCCGGCCACGCTTTCCACCTACGCGCTGGACCCAGCGCTGCCGGTCCTGCTGCGGCCCGACGGCGCGGTCCAGGTGGGCTGGGATCCGCGGCGCGCGGTGCTGGTCCGCCCGCCGGGCGGCCTGGCCGCCGCCGAGCTGGCCACCCTGTTGCGGTCGATGTGGTCGCCGACCCCGCTCTCGGAGTTGCAGCGCCGCGCGCTCGACCGCGGGCTGACCGACGCCGACGGTCTGCGAAACCTGGTCGCGCAGTTGGTCGGTGCCGGCGTGGCCACCGAATGCGGGCGGCCGCGCGAGCGGGCGGCCTCGGTGCGGATCCACGGCCGCGGGCCGCTCTCGGAGCTGCTGGTGGAGACCTTGCGCTGTTCGGGCGCGCGGATCGCGCACAGCAGCCAACCGCACGCCGCGGTGTCGGCCCACGACGTCGATCTGGTGGTGCTGTCGGACTTCCTCGTCGCCGACCCGCGCATGGTGCGCGATCTGCACAGCCAGGGCGTCGCCCACCTGTTGGTGCGGGTGCGCGACGGCATCGGGCTGGTGGGTCCGCTGGTGATCCCCGGGGTGACCAGCTGCCTGGGCTGCGCGGACCTGCACCGCCGGGACCGCGACGCCGCCTGGCCG
Organism: Mycobacterium sp. 1165196.3; assembly: GCF_001673415.1. NCBI lineage: Bacteria > Bacillati > Actinomycetota > Actinomycetes > Mycobacteriales > Mycobacteriaceae > Mycobacterium > Mycobacterium sp. 1165196.3. The sequence continues at coordinate 64,278 of NZ_LZLU01000025.1, forward strand.
GCGATCTGCGCGCAGCTGCGCGAAACCGTCGGGATCGCCGATCGGGCCACCGTGCTGGCGACGGCGGCGCTGGCGCTGGCTCAGGTGAACCGGGTGATCGCGGCCGTGCACCGACGGGAGGCGGCGGCCGATCCCGACCCACCCCAGACGCTGAACGCGACCCTGGAATTCGATGTGCACTCCGGCGCGATCGTCACGCGGCACTGGGTCAAACACCCGCTGTGCTCATGCTGAATCACGCCTACTTTCATTGTGGCGCTTGGCCTTGCGGGCCGCGAACGACGGCCGATTGGCACCCTGACCTGCGTTTACACAATGTGACAACGGCCGTTGTCGGCTTATCTCCACATCGCGGTGGCCATCATGGATGATGGATACGTGGCAGACATCAAAAGGGGCCGCGCTGCGCGCAACGCGAAGCTGGCCAGCATTCCCGTCGGGTTCGCCGGCCGGGCAGCGATCGGATTCGGTAAGCGGCTGACCGGAAAGTCCAGGGACGAGGTCCAGGCCGAGATCCTGGAAAAGGCCGCCCACCAGCTGTTCACCGTGCTGGGTGAACTCAAGGGCGGCGCAATGAAGGTGGGCCAGGCGCTGTCGGTGCTCGAGGCCGCGGTCCCCGAGGAATTCGGCGAGCCGTACCGCGAAGCGCTGACCAAGCTGCAGAAGGACGCCCCGCCGCTGCCCGCCGCCAAGGTGCACCGGGTACTCGATGCCCAGCTGGGCACCAAGTGGCGCGAACGGTTCAGCTCGTTCGACGACACCCCGGTGGCGTCGGCCAGCATCGGCCAGGTCCACAAGGGCGTGTGGTCCGACGGCCGCGAGGTGGCGGTCAAGATCCAGTACCCCGGCGCCGACGAGGCACTGCGGGCCGACCTCAAGACCATGCAGCGCCTGGTCGGGGTGTTCAAGCAGCTCGCGCCGGGCGCCGACGTGCAGGGCGTGGTGGACGAGCTGATCGAGCGCACCGAGATGGAACTGGACTATCGGCTGGAGGCCGAGAATCAGCGCGCCTTCGCGAAGGCTTACCAGGACCACCCACACTTCGCGGTGCCACGCATCGTGGCCAGCGCGCCGAAGGTGGTGATCCAGGAGTGGATGCAGGGCACCCCGATGGCCGAGATCATCCGGCACGGCACCGTCGAGCAGCGCGACTTGATGGGCACCCGCCTGCTCGAGCTCACCTTCGACGCGCCGCGCCGGCTGGGGATGCTGCACGGCGACGCCCACCCCGGCAACTTCATGCTGCTGCCCGACGGCCGCATGGGCGTGATCGACTTCGGCGCCGTGGCCGCGCTGCCCGACGGCCTGCCGATCGAGCTCGGTATGAGCATCCGGTTGGCCCGCGACAAGAACTACGACGAGTTGTTGCCGACGATGGAGAAGGCCGGCTTCATCCAGAAGGGCCAGCAGGTGTCGGTGCGCGACATCGACGACATGCTGCGCCAGTACGTCGAACCCGTCGAGGTCGAGGTCTTCCACTACACCCGCAAGTGGCTGCAGAAGATGTCCGCCATCGAGATCGATCGGTCGGTGTCGCAGATCCGCACGGCCCGGCAGATGGATCTGCCGCCCAAGCTGGTGATCCCGATGCGGGTGATCATGTCGGTGGCTGCGATCCTGTGTCAGCTCGACGCCCACGTGCCGATCAAGGCGCTGTCCGAAGAACTGGTGCCCGGTTTCGCCGAACCCGACAACGCGGTCATCTAGCTGCTGCGCCCTAGGCGGCGGCTCCGTCGTCTTTACGCGGGCGTCCGCGGGGCCGTTTGAAGCTCAGGACCGAGCCGCGGTCGATGATCTCGCCGCCCCACACGCCCCAGGGCTCGGCCCGTTCCAGTGCGGCCGCCAGGCACTGGCGGCGGACCGGGCAGCCGGTGCACAGCGTCTTGGCCCGCTCGAGATCGGCCGGGGTGTCGGCGAACCACAGGTCGGGATCTCCGACGTGACACGGCAGGGATTGTCTGGGGACTGTCGGTGCCGACATGTCCTACCACCTACTTCCTGATCTGGGTTGGGCGTCCGTGGGGAGTGATCCGGACCAGGTCAGGAAGTTGTCTGCGGAACAACTATGGCCACGGATCCTGGTGACTTCGGGTCCGTGGCCATCTGGGGAGAAAACCGGGCTGGTGCTTAGCTTGCCTTCGGTGGGCCCCCGACTTGTACGGACGCGTCGGTCGCGGCGGCGGCGCGATGCTTACGCGCGGCCGCCGAGGCGGCGTGTGCGGCATGGGTGGTGGCAGCGTCGAACGCCGCGCGGGCCACGCCTACACCGAAAGCGTCGTTGATCATCGTGGCCACCCCCTTCCCGTAATGCCGACTTCCGTGGTGCCGAGTTGTGCGCTTCGAGGGTAAACGGTCAGCGCCGATGACCACAACCGATTTTCTGACCTGCGGGTTTACCGGTCAACGGCCGCGGACCAGCTCCAGCACGTCGGGCCCGTACTGTTCCAGTTTGCGTGCGCCGATGCCCGGGATCGCGATCAGCGCCTCTTCGTCGTCGGGCAGTAGCTCGGCGATGGCGATCAGCGTGTTGTCGGTGAAGACGACGTAGGCGGGCACCTTCTGCTCCTTGGCGATGTCGAGCCGCCAAGCCTTGAGCCGCAGCAACAGGTCCTCGTCGATGTCGGCGGCGCAGGTCTCGCAGCGCCGCAGCATGACGGCCGCCGGGGTGGTCAGGTTGTTGTTGCAGATCCGGCAGCGGGTCGCGGTGCCGCGGGTGCGCCGAGACTTGTTGGGCGCCGCGTCGGCCCGCGCCTGGGGTGCGATGCCGTTGAGGAACCGCGACGGCTTGCGCCCCTGGCGCCCGCCCGGGCTGCGGGCCAGCGCCCAGCTGAGCGCCAAATGCGTTCTGGCCCTGGTGATTCCGACGTAGAGCAGCCGGCGTTCCTCCTCGACCGCTTCGCTTTCTGCGCCGTGCGCCAACGCGTGCGAGATGGGCAGCGTGCCGTCGGCCAACCCGACCAGGAACACCGCGTCCCACTCGAGCCCCTTGGCCGCGTGCAGCGACGCCAGCGCGACGCCTTGCACCACCGGTGCGTGCCGGGCGTCGGCGCGCATCCGGAGTTCGGCCATCAGCCCGGGCAAGTCGAGCTGCGGACGCTGGGCGACTTCGTCGTCCACCAGCTCTGCCAAGGCGGTCAGCGCTTCCCAGCGCTCGCGGGCCCGGGTGCCCACCGGTTCCTCCGCCGTCAGCCCCAGCGGTTCCAGCACCGCGCGCACCACGTCGGGCAACGGGCCCGCTGGGCCATGCTCAGAGCCGCGCTCGGCCGCCCGGTGCAGCGCCAGCAGGGCCTGCTTGATCTCCTGGCGGTTGAAGAACCCCTCGCCACCGCGAACCTGATAGGCGATGCCGGCCTCGGTCAGCGCCTCCTCGTAGATCTCCGATTGCGCGTTGACCCGGTACAGCACCGCGATCTCCGACGGCGGGGTGCCGGATTCGATGAGCCGCTTGATCGATTTGGCGACCGCGGCGGCCTCGGCCGGTTCGTCGGGATGCTCGGAGAACGACGGCGCCGGGCCCGGCGCGCGCTGGCCCACCAGGTGCAGCTTGCTGCCGGCGACCCGGCCGCGCGCAGCGGCGATCACCTGGTTGGCCAACGACACCACCTGCGGGGTGGAGCGGTAGTCGCGCTCCAGGCGCACCACGGTGGCGTCGGGGAACCGGCGGGAGAAGTCGAGCAGGAACCGCGGCGAGGCCCCGGTGAACGAATAGATGGTCTGGTTGGCGTCGCCCACCACGGTCAGGTCGTCGCGATCGCCCAGCCACGCCGTCAGCACCCGCTGCTGCAATGGCGTGACGTCCTGGTACTCGTCGACCACGAAGCAGCGGTAGCGATCCCGGAACTCCTCGGCCACGGCGGGATCATTTTCGATCGCGGCGGCGGTGTGCAGCAGCAGGTCGTCGAAATCGAGCAGGGTGACGTTGTCGCCGCGGGATTTGAGCGCTTCGTAGGCGGCGTAGACGGTGGCGACCCGCGCGGCGTCCAGCGGAATGTCGCGCGCGGCGGCGGCCACCGCGGCCGGGTATTCCTCCGGCCCGATCAGCGACGCCTTGGCCCACTCGATCTCGCCGGCCAAGTCGCGCACGTCGTCGGTGCTCGCGTTGATCCGGGCGCGGGCGGCCGCCCGGGCGACGACGGCGAATTTGCTGTCCAGCAGCTGCCAGCCGGTGTCGCCGACCACCCGCGGCCAGAAATACCGCAGCTGTCGGTGGGCGGCCGCGTGGAACGTCAGGGCCGAGACCGCGCCGACGGTGGTGTCCTCGCCCGCCGCGGCGTCGATCATCCGCAGCCTCGAGCGCATCTCCCCCGCTGCCCGCTGGGTGAACGTGACGGCCAGCACCTGGCCCGCCGCGACATGACCACTGGCGATCAACTGCGCGATGCGGTGCGTGATGGTGCGCGTCTTTCCCGTGCCGGCGCCGGCGAGCACGCAGACCGGGCCGCGGGGAGCCAGCACGGCTTCGCGCTGCTCGTCGTCCAGCCCGGCTGTCAAGGGATCGGCGACCGTCGGCATGGCGTCCATCTTGGCAGCGGTCGCCGACAAACCCGGCGCATCGCCACACCTTGATCGGCGGCCTGGCGTGTCGCCCCGGCGAGTCGCCGGATTCCGCGGTACCCCCGGCACGGATGCATCGTCGCCGGGCTACACCCAATCGCCCACTCCTCCGCATCCCGCGTCGCGGAATGCATCGTCGCCGGGCTAC
>NZ_LZLU01000026.1:0-4918 GCF_001673415.1 Mycobacterium sp. 1165196.3
ACCCGGACCTTGAGGTCGTCCGCCAGGCGCCGAGGATTGGCCCGCTCGGCAAGCGAGTCGACGGTGGCCGCCAGCTGGTCCCGGGCGACGTCGATGTCCTGCTTGATGGCTTCGGGGTCCCGGTCCGCCACTGTGTCCTCCAAGTCGCCCACTATCCGGCTCATGCACCTGCCCGAACTACCCTAGATCAGCTGGCGGTAACCCCGACGCTCCGGTGAACAGAAAGGGCCCCACCTTGACCGAGACCACGCGGCTTGCACCGGGCGACAAAGCGCCCTCCTTCAGCCTGTCCGACGCCGACGGCAACAAGGTATCGCTGGCCGACTACAAAGGCCGACGCGTCGTCGTGTACTTCTACCCGGCCGCCTCGACGCCCGGATGCACCAAGCAGGCGTGTGACTTTCGCGACAGCCTGGCCGAGCTCAACGAAGCCGGCCTCGACGTCATCGGCATCTCCCCCGACAAGCCGGAGAAGCTGGCCAAGTTCCGCGACACCGAGAAGCTGACGTTCCCGCTGCTGTCCGATCCCGACCGCAAGGTCCTGAGCGCCTATGGCGCGTACGGCGAGAAACAGATGTACGGCAAGACGGTCACCGGCGTGATTCGCTCTACCTTTGTGGTCGACGAGAAGGGCAAGATCACCGTCGCGCAGTACAACGTGAAGGCGACCGGCCACGTCGCCAAGCTCAGGCGCGACCTGTCCGTCTAGTTCGAAGATGCGATGTCGTCGAGCGCAACGGGCAGTCGTTGCCTAGCAGGTGACGGATGGGCCACCCTTCATGGGGCAGTAGGGAAGGCAGCTCACCGACGTTGTTGAGACGGCGAACGCCAGCAGCACCGCAATCAAGATCCTCTTACCCCTCATGGCCTGCCTTCCTAGGAGGGCGGCTGTACGCACACGCGACCTTTCCGCTTACCGACGATCAACCGATGACGGCGGCCTCGTGGTACTCGGTGATGGGCCGCGCGATCCCCTGTTCGTCGCAAACGCGCTGCAGTTTGTGGAGCGTCTCGTCTATCCCCGGTCCGAGGCGCTTGCCGGGCGTGAAGGTGGCCGGCAGGTGCTGCATGCCCTGGATCACGCCGATCGTCGGATAGTGCACGGTGCCCTCGGGGTCGCAGCGGTAGTCGGGCATCCGGTCGAGCACCGCCGTGAGCATCGACTTGAACACCACCCGCGCGACGTTGGAGCCGATGCAGCGATGGATGCCGAGCCCGAAGCTGAAGTGCCGGTTGTTCTTTCGGCTCAGGTCCAGGCGGTTCGGATCGGGGAACACCGCGGGATCGCGGTTGGCCATCGCCCAGGACAGCCACAGGCGATCACCCTCCTTGAACCGCGTGCCCGCTATTTCGAGATCGGCTGCGATCGTGCGGCCGTCGCCGGGAGCGGGCGTGAAGTATCGCAAAAATTCTTCGGTCGCCGAGTCGAGCAGCGTTTCCGATTCCTGCCTCAGCAGCTCGCGCTGCTCGGGATTTTCGCCCAGCCATTCGAGCGCGTGCGCCGTCAGCGCCGTCGTCGTGTCAAAACCGCCGCCGATGATCAGGCCCAGCATTCCGAGCAGTTCGGCGTCGGGGGCGGGTTCGCCGTCGATCTTCAGCCTCGCCAACGCGTCCACAATGCCGGGCCGCGGGTTCTCACGGATCTCGAGGAGGTGGTTGAACAGGTCCGCCCCCATCGCCATCGTCTGCTCCAAAACCCTTGGGGCGTCCGGTGAATCGGCGGGCGTGTAGACATTGGCGTGCGCCGGCTCGCAATACAGCTGCCATTTCTTCAGCGGAACGCCCATCATCGCCAAGGTCAGGACCGCGGGCACGACGTTCGCGAGATCGTCGACGAAGTCGATCCGCCCGGCTTCGATCTTCTCGTCGATGCTGGCCCGCACGATCTCGTCGACGAACGGCTTCCAGCGCTTGACGGCCGCCGGCGACAGGTAGGGGTTGAGGATGCTGCGGTAGGCGGAGTGCTCGGGTTCGTCCATCTCGAGCATGCCGCCACGGACACCGGTGCCCTGCGGCAGCGTCGGAATCGTGATGCCCTTGTAGCCGGTGCCTTCGCCCGTGACGTCGTGGTCGTTGGACACGTGCGGGCAGCGCGCGAGTTCGAAAACCTCCCGGTTGCCCGCGGCCACCCAATGTCCGTCGTAGGTGTCGGTCCACGCCAGCGGGCACTTGGCGTGCATCTCCTCGGTGATCGCTGTGAACCGCTCGCGGTACTCGGGGGTGTGGCGATCGAAGTGGTAACGGTTGGTCTTGCGGGCGTCTCCGGTCAGGGTGTTTTCCGTACTCACGGTGGCGTCTCCTGCGGACGAGTGGCTGCGGCTAGAAGCAGTATGCGACGAGACCGTCGTTCTCGTTCAGCATTCGGGGGGCCAGTTCGGATCGGCGCCCGGCTTCGCCTAACCCTGGAAAGTCGGGGCTTCGCCGTGACACCTCCAGAACTGGACCGCAGAGCGGATTATTGAGCGATGGACCCGGAAGAAGACCCGGAGAAGCTAGACCCTGAGGAATACATACGCGAGCTGGAGCGCGGCGCCGCACGACCGTCGGGGGGCCCTCCCCAGCCGTCCGGAGCGTCCAAAAGCGGCTGGGATGGCGGGCGCGCACTCGGTGGGACCTGGTGGCAGCGGATCGGGGGCGTCGCGGGGCTGGTCAACTCGCCGCGAGTTTGGGCGGTGTTGGCGGGTGCGTGCGCGGCCGCGTTCGCGATCGCGGCTCTCGTGGGTCATTACTCCGGCACCACCGTGCACGGCAATCTCACCATGATCAATGGCGGTGCGAAGGACAAGATCGACTGCAACGACGGGAACCTCAGGCTCGAAGGTGACAACAACACCTACACCGTCACCGGCCACTGTCGCCGGCTTGACGTCTCCGGCAGCGCAAATCACGTCACGGTCGACAGCGCCGACACCATCGGTGTTTTCGGCGATGACAACGCGATGGTCTACCACTCCGGGTCACCGACAATCAACAAGACGGGGAACAACAACGTCGTGGCTCAGGGCCAAGGCACCCGATGAGAGGTGCGTCCCGCTAGCCCAGGTTGGCCAGCAGCAGCGCCTCGGCGATCGCGGCGCGTTCCAGCACGCCCAAGTGCAGGCTCTCGTTGATGCTGTGGGCCTGCGTCGCGGGGTCCTCCACGCCGGTCACCAGGATCTTGGCCCGCGGGAAGGCCTCGGCGAATTCGGCGATGAATGGGATCGACCCGCCCATGCCCATGTCGATCGGGTCGGTCCCCCATGCCTGCCGGAACGCCTGGCGGGCGGCGTCGTAGACGCTGCCGGTCGCGTCGACGGCGTAGGGCTCGCCGATGTCGCCGCGGGTGACGCTGACGTGCGCGCCCCACGGCGCGTGCCGTTGCAGGTGGGCGGTCAATGCGTCCAGGTGCGCCGCGGCGTCCCCACCCGGCGCGACGCGCATGCTGATCTTGGCCCGCGCCCGCGGGATCAGCGTGTTGGACGCCTTCTCGATGGGGGTGGTGTCGATGCCGATCACGGTGATCGCGGGCTTGGCCCACAGCCGCTGCGGCGCCGAGCCCGAGCCGATTTCGGACACGCCGTCCAGCAACCCGGAGTCGGCGCGTACCCGCTCGGGCGGGTAATCGACTGGGGCGGCGGTGCTTTCGTGCAGCCCGGCGACGGCCACGTTCCCGCCGTCGTCGTGCAGAGTAGCCAGCAGCCGCACCAGGGCGCTGAGCGCGTCGGGCACCACGCCGCACCAGATGCCGGAGTGCAGGCCGTGGTCGAGGGTGGCCACCTCGACCACGCAGTCCACCAGGCCGCGCAGCGTGACCGTCAGCGCCGGGATTTCGGTGCTCCAGTTGTCCGAGTCGGCGATGACGATCACGTCGGCGGCCAGCGCATCGCGGTGCGCGGCCAGCAGCCGGCCCAACGACGGCGACCCGGATTCCTCTTCGCCCTCGACGAACACCGTCACGCCCACCGGCGGCTGCCCGCCGTGCGCCCGAAATGCCGCCAAATGTGTTGCTATGCCGGCCTTGTCATCGGCGCTGCCACGGCCGTAGAGCCGACCGTCGCGCTCGGTGGGCTCGAAGGGCGGCGAGAGCCATTGGCCGCGGTCGCCTTCGGGCTGCACGTCGTGGTGTGCGTACAGGAGAACGGTCGGCGCGCCGTCGGGCGCAGGATGGTGCGCGATGACGGCCGGCGCTCCCCCTTCGCTGACGATCTGCACATCGCCGAAACCGGCCTGCGCCAATAGATCCGCGACGGCCTGCGCGCTGCGATGCACCTCGTCGCGGCGGCCGGGGTCGGCCCACACCGATTCGATGCGCACCAGGTCTTCCAGATCGCGCCGCACCGACGGCAGCACCGCGCGGACGCGCTCAACCAGATCGCTCATGGAACCGAGGCTAGTCGGACGTCGTCTCCAGGATCGCCACCGCGGCGGCGGTATCCCCTTCGTGCGTCAGCGAGACGTGAATCGTCACGTCGGCCAGGTGTTTGGCGATGTCGCCGCTCAGCCGAACCCGCGGGCGGCCCCACATGTCGGTAACCACCTCGATATCGCGGTGGATGTCCTCCGGAAGCACCGGGCGCTGGGCGAACCGCGATCCCGACCACGCCTTGATCACCGCCTCCTTCGCCGCCCAACGGGCCGCCAGGTGACGCGCCGCCGACGAACTCTTGTCCGAGGCGTCGCGGCGCTCACCCGGGGTGAACGTCTCGGAGAAAACGGTTCCCGGCTGGTCGACCTGCTCGGCGAAATCAGGGATGGAGACGAGATCGATCCCCACACCGACAATTCCCATGGGTCGCCAGGCTAACGGACCGACGTCATCCGGCAGAGACCCGGTAGGCGTCGCCGTCACCCAGGCGCGAATCCGGGTTCAGCAGCATCGCGGCCTCCTGACGCTTTTCCGACTCGTCATGGTCGAAGCGACGGTTCGGCGGCCGCTCGT
>NZ_LZLU01000027.1:0-13468 GCF_001673415.1 Mycobacterium sp. 1165196.3
CCGCGCGCGCCGCGCCGGTAGCCGTGTCGTGGTCGCCTCATACCTGCTGGCCGACGGCCTGTTCCAGCAACGGCTGCACGGTTGTGGCGCCGACCTGGTCAGCGAACCGCTGGGCACCCATCCCGGGCTGGCGCGCCTGGTCGCCAACAGGTTCCGGCGGGCCCTGCCGCCGGTGCTTGCCCCCACCGCCCGGCACGCATCGCGCCGGTCGAGCCCGCATCAGCTGGCCCGCGGCCGCGCCGTGCGCTCGGTGCCGTAGCGCCAAACGCCCACCGTCGAGCCACGCCGGTGCCCGGCGTTCCTTGATCTTTGCCCGCAGACGGGTGATCCTGGCACCATGCCCCGTCGCGAAGAGCCGTCGCGTGGGATCCTCGACCCGGTCGCCAAGATGTTGCGGTTGCCCTTCGGCACACCGGAATTCATCGACCGGATGGTCACCGGCGGGGTCAACCAGGTGGGCCGGCGGACCCTGCGCACGCTGATCACCACCTGGGACGCCGCCGGTGGCGGCCCGTTCGCGGCCAGCGCCATCGCGTCGACGGGGATGGCGAAGACCGCCGAGATCGTGCAAAACATGTTCGTCGGCCCGGTCTTTGGCCCGCTGCTGAAAATGCTGGGGGCCGACAAGGTCGCCCTGCGCGCCTCGCTGTGCGCCTCACAACTGGTGGGCCTGGGCATCATGCGCTACGGCATCCGCTCCGAGCCGCTGCATTCCATGTCGGTGGACGCGATCGTCGACGCGATCGGGCCGACGATGCAGCGCTACCTGGTCGGCGACATCACCCGGTGAACCGGGGTCGGGATCAGGCGGCCCGCTGCTGGTAGTCCCGCGCGATCTGGACGTAGCCGTCGGCGGTGATCCGCACCGGGTACACCGGCACCGAGATGGTCGGATCATCCAGGCACGAACCGTCTTCGAGCGAGAAGGCCTGCTTCAAGATGGGCGACTGCACCGTGACGCGGCCGTCCCGGTCGCCCACGATCCCGCGTGACAGCACCGCGGCCCCGGAGAACGGGTCGACGTTGCCGATAGCGTGCACCGAGCCGTCATCGAGCCGGAACAGCGCCGCCTGGGAGCTGTCGTCGAGCAGCACGCCGACGCCGCGACCCGGAATGAGGTGGTCGTAAGCGCAAGCGTGGGTCCACACCGCAATGTCGTTGAGAAGTGTCATGATCCCTTCCTCACTCTTCCGGAGTTGTCGCTGTACGAACCCGCGGCATACCAATGGACACAGGGATTTTGCGCCCGGCATGCTCGGTGAATGCCACCGTCGAGTCGACGGCATCCGGGGCGTTGACGAACGAAACGAACCGCGACAGCTTGTCCGGGTCGTCCAACACGCCCTTCCATTCGCACTTGTAGTTCTCGACGTGCCGCTCCATTGCGGCCTCGAATTCGGCGGCCAGGCCTAGCGAGTCGTCGCACACCACCTCGCGCACGTGGTCGAGGCCGCCGTCGAGGGAGTCGACCCACGGCGCCGTGCGCTGCAGCCGGTCGGCCGTCCGGATGTAGTACATGACAAACCGGTCGACATAGCGGACCAGCGTTTCGGTGTCCAGATCGCTGGCCAACAGCTGCGCGTGCTTGGGCGTCATACCGCCGTTGCCGCCGACGTAGAGGTTCCAGCCCTTTTCGGTGGCGATGACGCCCACGTCCTTGGAGCGCGCCTCGGCGCATTCCCGCGCGCAGCCCGAGACGCCCATCTTGATCTTGTGCGGCGCCCGCAGGCCGCGGTAGCGCAGTTCCAGATCGATGGCCAGCTGCACGGAATCCTGCTGCCCGTAACGGCACCAGTCGGTACCCACGCAGCTTTTCACCGTGCGCAACGCCTTGCCGTAGGCGTGGCCGGACTCCATGCCGCCGTCGACCAGGCGCTTCCAGATCTCCGGCAGTTGGTCGACCCGGGCGCCGAACATGTCGATCCGTTGACCGCCGGTGATCTTGGTGTAGAGCCCGAAATCCTGGGCGATCTGGCCGATCAGGATCAGGTGCTCGGGCTTGATGTCTCCGCCGGGCACCCGGGGCACCACCGAGTAGCTGCCGTTCTTCTGGATGTTGGCCAGGAAGTGGTCGTTGGAATCCTGCAGCGAGGCCTGCTCGCCTTCGAGGATGTGCTCCGACCCGGTGGAAGCCAGGATGGAGGCGACCACGGGTTTGCAGATGTCGCAACCCTTTCCGCGGCCGAAGCGCTCCAGCAGACCGGAGAAGGTCCGGATCTCGGTGGCGGAGATGATCTCGAAAAGCTCCGCGCGCGACTGGCTGAAGTGCTCGCACAGGGCCTTGGACTGTTCCACGCCCTCGGCCTCCAGCAGCTGCTTGAGCAGCGGGACGCACGACCCACACGAGGTGCCGGCCGAGGTGCACGCCTTCAGCGCCGGGACATCCGCGCAGCCGTCGGCGATCGCACACTTCAGATCGCCCTTAGTGACGTTGTTGCAGGAGCAGATCTGCGCCGAATCCGGCAGCGCTCCAACGCCCAACGCGCTGCTACTGCCGGAGGAGGCAGGCGCGATCAGCGCGAGCGGGTCGCCGGGCAGCTCGCTGCCGACCATGGGTCGCAGCACGCCATAGGAGGAGGCGTCGCCGACCAGCACGCCGCCGAGCAGCGTCTTGGCGTCGTCGGAGAGCACCAGCTTGGCGTAGGTCCGGTTGACCGCGTCGTTGATGGCAACCTCGAGGCAGTTCTCGGTCGTCCCCATCGCGTCGCCGAAGCTGGCCACGTCGACACCGAGCAGCTTGAGCTTCGTGGACAGGTCGGCCTCGCCGAACTCCGCGACCCCGTCAAGCAACCGGTCGGCCACCACCTCGGCGGAGGTGTAGCCCGGGCCCACCAGGCCGTAGCAGCGCCCGCCGATCGCCGCGACCTCACCGATCGCGTAGATGTCGGGATCGCTTGTCTGGCAAGCCACATCGGTCAGCACGCCGCCACGCTCGGCGCGGTCCAGCCCGGCCGCGGTGGCCAGTTCGTCGCGTGGCCGGATGCCGGCCGCGAAGATCACCAGACCGGCGTCGATGACCTGGCCGTCGGTCAGGCTCACGCGCACCGAGGTGGAGCCGTCCGCATGCTCGATCGACTCGATCGATTCGGTGCCCGTGCCGACGTGCACCGAGATGCCGAGCTCGCCGATCATCCTGGCCAGCAGCGCGCCGCCGGCCTCGTCGATCTGCTGGGCCATCAGCCGCGGCATCATCTCGACGACATGGGTCTGCAACCCGAACTGGCGCAGCGCATTAGCGGCTTCCAGCCCGAGCAGGCCGCCACCGATCACCACACCCGCGGCGGCGTGTGAGGTTTCCACCGTGCGCTGGGCGTCGGCGCGGATGGCGTCGAGGTCGTCAAGGGTGCGGTAGACGTGACAGGCGGGCAGATCGTGACCCGGCACCGGCGGCACGAAGGCGTACGACCCGGTCGCCAGGACCAAGGTGTCGTAGCCGTGCCGCTGACCGTCGGCGGTGACCACCGCCTTTGTCGCGCGGTCTATTTCAGTAACGCGCTGGTTGAGCACCAGCCGGACCTGCTCGTCACCCTCATATTCGTTGCCGGGCAAGGCCAGTAGCTTGCGATCCCAGCTTTCGGTGTACGAGGTCAGCCCCACGCGGTCGTAGGCCGCGTTGGTCTCCTCGGCGAAAACCGTGATGCGCCACAGTCCCTCGGTGTCACGGGCGCGCAGCGCCTCGACGAACCGGTGCCCCACCATGCCATGTCCGACTACGATGATGTGACGAGGCGCACAGCTGGCGCGCGAAATCCCGTCTGCAGACATGGCTTTGAGAGTAACGGCCGGAAATTACGTTCTTCTCGCCCAATGTGACGGTCCTATGACGAGGATCTCACAACTCACAGGAACCGATGTGATTGATCGTTCACTGCCGGCGAACGGCGAGGTGGAACTTAAGCGTGGTCGACTCATGTTTGGCGTAGTAGCCGGTCGCGCAGGCGCCGGTCACAGGAATTTCACAATGAAGCTCAAGGAATGGAAAGGGAAGCGTCATGAGCAACCTCGCATTGTGGTCGCGACCGGCCTGGGACACCGACCGGTGGTTGCGCGACTTTTTCGGCCCCGCCGCCGCGGCGGATTGGAACACCCCGGCGACCAGCGGTTTGCGGCCCGCCGCCGAGATCGTCAAGGACGGCGACGACGCGATCGTACGGGTCGAACTCCCGGGCGTTGACGTCGACCGGGACGTCAAGGTCGAGGTCGACCGCGGCCGCCTGGTCATCCACGGCGAACACCGCGACGAGCACGCCGAAGAGAAGGAAGGCCGCACGCTTCGGGAGATCCGGTACGGATCGTTCCGCCGGTCGTTCCAGCTGCCCGCCCACGTCACCGGCGACGCCATCACGGCGAGCTACGACGCGGGCGTGCTGACCGTGCGGGTCACCGGTGCGTACGCCGGAAGCCAGGCGCAGCGCATCGCGATCACCAAATAATCTCCGGCCCGTCCGGACGCATACCGGCCGGCGAATCCGGCGGAGCCGCAACGGCTCCGCCGGATTCATCGCATCAGCCCCAGCGGGCCAGCAGCTCCTTGGCGTGGGCCGCCAGCGCGGCCTGAAAGAAGGGCCCGAAACTGATCCGCGCGACGCCCAGCGGACCGAAGGACGCCGGGTCGTCCTGATCGGGCAGCGCGATCGCGTTGACCGGCCGCTGCAACTCCGCCGTCAGGCGCCGCAACGTGTCGGGGTCGTGGCGGCCCACCGGATAGAGGACATCGGCGCCCGCGGCGGCGGCCTTGTTCAGTCGGTCCACCGCCCGCTCGACGCGATCGGAGGCCTCGCCGTCCTGGCGCAGGAACAGATCGGTCCGGGCGTTGATGACGACGTGTACCCCGGCCGCGTCAGCGGCCGACCGCAGCTCGCCGACCAGATCGGCGTGTTCGTCGGCGGACCGCAGCCGCTTGCCCTCCGAGTGCACGCTGTCCTCGATGTTGCACCCCACGGCCCCGACGCTGAGCAGGCCCTCGATCAGCCGGCCCGCCCGCTGGCCGTAGCCGGATTCGATGTCCACCGACACCGGGACGTCGACCGCGGCGGTGATCTGCGCGACCCGGGTGAGCACATCGTCGAACGACATGCCCTCGTTGTCCGGTTTGCCGATCGAGTCCGCCATCGGATGGCTGCCCACGGTGAGCGCGGCGAATCCGGCGCCGGCGGCCAGCCGGGCCGACCAGGCATCCCACACGGTCGGCAGGATGACCGGGTTGCCCGGCCGGTGCAGTTCCAGCAGCGCGGCGGCCCGCTCGGCCGGTGTGGCACGTCCCGTCATAAGTGTTTGCTCCCTCGGCATCCCGGCCCAACGACCTGACGTCTGGCGTGTGCGGTGGATAGTATCGAGGGCGTACTGTGATCCGAAACACTGCCGAGGAGATCCTTTGACTCGCACGCCGAGCACGACTGGCACGACCGAATTCGCCGAACTACACGACCTCATCGGCGGCCTGCGGCGGTGCGTGAGCTCCCTGCGGGCCCGATACGGTGACAGCCCGGCCATGCGGCGCATCGTCATCGACGCCGACCGCATCCTGTCCGACGTCGACCTGCTCGACACCGACGTGTCCGAATTGGACCTGGCGGGCGCCACCGTGCAGCAGTCCGGTGAGAAGATCGTCATTCCCGACACCCAATACGACAGCGAATTCTGGCGCGACGTCGACGACGAGGGTGTCGGCGGTCACAACAGGTCCTGACCAACGTCGAACAACACAAGCCCCCCAGAAAAGGGGGGCTTGGTTCTGTGTACCCTTCGACCTACAGCCCGTTCGAAGAGGAACACACTAAATGAGCGCACCCACGGCGAACCGTCCTGCGTCCGGTGTCTTTTCACCCACGCGCGCCCGTATCCCGCAACGCACCCTGCGTACCGATCGGTGGTGGATGTCGCCGCTGCGGATCGATCTAGGCTTCGCCGCATTCATTATTTATGCGACGGCGCGGGCGTTCCAACAGGATTACTTCTTCGTTCCCAAATACCACTACCTGACACCGTTCTACTCGCCCTGCGTGAGCAAGGGTTGCGGTGAGGCCGGCGACATCTGGCCGCAGTTCCTGCCCGACGTATGGTGGCTGCCGTACGCCGCCTTGTCGCTGCCGTTCCTGCTGCTGTTCCGTCTGACCTGCTACTACTACCGCGGTGCCTACTACCGCACGGTGTGGCAGTCGCCCAGCGCCTGCGCGGTGGCCGAGCCTCGCGTGCACTACACCGGCGAGACCAAGTTCCCGCTGATCATCCAGAACACCCACCGGTACTTCTTCTATATCGCCGGCATCATCTCGGTGATCAACACCTACGACGCGATCGTCGCGTTCCACTCCGACAGCGGCCCGGGCGGATTCGGCTTCGGTCTGGGCAATCTGATCCTGCTCGGCAACGTCATCATGCTGTGGGTCTACACGCTGTCCTGCCACTCCTGCCGGCACGTCACCGGCGGGCGGCTCAAGCACTTCTCCAAGCACCCTGTGCGGTACTGGATCTGGACCCAGGTCAGCGTCATCAACACCCGCCACAAGCTGTTCGCCTGGATCACGCTGGGCACCCTGATGCTCACCGACTTCTACATCGCACTGGTGGCCAGCGGCACCATTCCTGACCTCAGGTTTGTTGGCTGACAAGCCATTTCGAAATAAATCACAGATTTAGCTAGCGAGGGTTTCATGGTTGAAATCGAGCGGCACACGTTCGACGTGGTCGTGATCGGTGCCGGCGGCGCGGGACTGCGCGCGGTTATCGAAGCGCGCGAACGGGGTTTGCGGGTTGCGGTGGTGTGCAAGTCCCTGTTCGGCAAGGCCCACACGGTCATGGCCGAGGGTGGTTGCGCGGCCTCGATGGGCAACACCAACCCGAAAGACAACTGGAAGACCCACTTCGGCGACACCATGCGCGGCGGGAAATTCCTCAATAACTGGCGCATGGCCGAACTGCACGCCAAGGAAGCCCCCGACCGGGTCTGGGAGCTGGAAACCTATGGGGCACTGTTCGATCGCCTCAAGGACGGCAAGATCAGCCAGCGCAACTTCGGTGGGCACACCTACCCGCGGCTGGCCCACGTCGGTGACCGCACCGGCCTGGAACTGATCCGCACCATGCAGCAGAAGATCGTCTCGCTGCAGCAGGAGGACTTCGCCGAGCTCGGCGACTACGAAGCCCGGATCCGGGTGTTCGCCGAGACCACGATCACCGAGCTGATCAAGGACGGCGACGCGATCGCCGGCGCGTTCGGCTACATCCGCGAAAGCGGCAACTTCATCCTGTTCGAGGCGCCCGCGGTGGTGCTCGCCACCGGCGGGATCGGCAAGTCGTTCAAGGTCACCTCGAACTCGTGGGAGTACACCGGCGACGGCCACGCCCTGGCCCTGCGGGCGGGCGCGTCGCTGATCAACATGGAGTTCGTCCAGTTCCACCCGACGGGCATGGTCTGGCCGCCGAGCGTGAAGGGGATCCTGGTCACCGAGGGTGTCCGCGGTGACGGCGGGGTGCTGAAGAACTCGGACGACAAGCGGTTCATGTTCGACTACATCCCCTCGGTGTTCAAGGGCCAGTACGCCGAGACCGAGCAAGAGGCCGACCAGTGGCTCAAGGACAACGACTCGGCCCGCCGCACCCCCGACCTGCTGCCGCGCGACGAGGTCGCGCGCGCGATCAACTCCGAGGTCAAGGCCGGCCGCGGCAGCCCACACGGCGGCGTCTTCCTGGACATCGCCTCGCGGCTGACCCCCGCGGAGATCAACCGCCGCCTGCCGTCGATGTACCACCAGTTCAAGGAGCTGGCCGGCGTCGACATCACCAAGGAGCCGATGGAAGTCGGGCCGACCTGCCACTACGTGATGGGTGGCGTCGAGGTCGACGCCGACACCGGCGCGGCCACCGTCCCCGGGCTGTTCGCCGCCGGCGAATGCTCCGGCGGCATGCACGGGTCCAACCGGCTGGGCGGCAACTCGCTGTCGGACCTGCTGGTGTTCGGCCGGCGTGCCGGTCTGGGTGCGGCCGACTACGTGCGTGCCCTGAGCAGCCGGCCGACGATCGCCGAGGACGCCGTGGCGGCGGCGGCCAAGCGGGCGCTGTCGCCCTTCGAGGCGCCGGCCAACGGCGCGGCCGCGGAGAACCCGTACACCCTGCAGCTCGAGCTGCAGCAGTCGATGAACGACCTGGTCGGCATCATCCGCAAGGAGGAAGAGATCACCGAGGCCCTCGAGCGGCTCAACAAGCTGCGCGAGCGGTTCAAGAACCTGCACGTCGAGGGGCAGCGCCGGTACAACCCGGGCTGGAACCTGGCCATCGACCTGCGCAACATGCTGCTGGTCAGCGAGTGCGTCGCCAAGGCTGCGCTGCAGCGCACCGAGAGCCGCGGCGGGCACACCCGTGACGACCACCCGGCGATGGACTCGTCGTGGCGCAAGGTGCTGCTGGTCTGCGAGGCGAGCGGCGGTGACGAGGTGATCCCCGAGATCACCATCACGAAGAAGGATCAGACGCCGATGCGGCCCGATCTGCTGGAGCTGTTCGACATCGCCGAGCTGGAGAAGTACTACACCGACGAAGAACTCGCCGGGCACCCAGGACGGAGTGGCAAATGACCTACAACGCGACGATGCGGGTGTGGCGCGGCGACGACGCCGACGGCGGTCTGCAGGACTTCACGGTCGAGGTCAACGAGGGCGAGGTCGTCCTCGACATCATCCATCGCCTGCAGCAGACCCAGACGCCCGATCTGGCCGTCCGGTGGAACTGCAAGGCGGGCAAGTGTGGTTCCTGCTCGGCGGAGATCAACGGCAAGCCGCGGCTGCTGTGCATGACCCGGATGTCGACGTTCGCCGAGGACGAGGTCGTCACCGTCACGCCGCTGCGCACGTTCCCGGTGATCCGCGACCTGGTGACCGACGTCTCGTTCAACTACGAAAAGGCCCGCGAGATACCGTCTTTCGCGCCGCCCAAGGACCTGCAGCCCGGGGAGTACCGGATGGCGCAGGAGGACGTGCAGCGCTCGCAGGAATTTCGCAAGTGCATCGAGTGCTTCCTGTGCCAGAACGTCTGCCACGTGGTGCGCGACCACGAGGAGAACAAGAAGGCGTTCGCCGGTCCCCGGTTCCTGATGCGGATCGCCGAGCTGGAAATGCACCCGCTGGACACCCGCGACCGGCGCAACGACGCCCAGGACGAGCACGGTCTGGGCTACTGCAACATCACCAAGTGCTGCACCGAGGTCTGCCCGGAGAACATCAAGATCACCGACAACGCGCTGATCCCCATGAAAGAGCGGGTCGCCGACCGCAAGTACGACCCGGTCGTGTGGCTGGGTAACAAGCTGTTCCGCCGCTGATCGCGCGCCGCCTTGCGGCTCGAATGTGAAGCTACCTTCACATTCGGCGCTCAACGTGCGACTGACTTCACGCTCGGCGACGTCGCGCCGTGGCGCGTTAGGCCACCGCGGGACTCGGGTAACCACACTGCATCCTGTCGGGCCGCCGCGTGCGGTCGTCTGTCCACGACCGGAAAGGCAGTTCATGAAACCCATGCGAGAAACCGCCAGCATCAACAACATTCGCACCGCGATCCGCCAGCTGTCGGTACGCGCCCAACTCGCGAACAAGGAAGGCCGGCACACCGACGCCGCCGAACTCGAGAGCCGCATTCAGGGCTTTCGGGAGGAACTGGGCCACCGCCCCTAGCAGGTCGACGGCTCAGCGACCCGATTAGGCGCCGAGGCGGCGGAACACGCTGCGATGGAACACGATGGGCGCCACCTCGGCGTCCACGGTCACCTCGTTGACCCGCAACACCACGATTGTGTGATCGCCCGCCGGAATGAGCTGCTCGATCGCGCTTTCCAGCCACAGGCCGGTGCCCTTGATGAACACCGCACCGGAGGACCGGGAGACCGTTTCCAGACCCGCGAACCGGTCGCCGGTCTTCGCGGCCAGCGTGCGCGCGGCCTCGTCATGCGCCTCGCCGAGGACACTGATGCCCAGCATCGGCAGGTCCTTGAGCTTGGGCCAGGTCGTCGAGGTGTTCTGCACGCAGAACGACACCAGCGGCGGGTCCAGCGAGACGGGGACGAAGGTGCTGGCCGCCAGGCCTTCCCGGGTTCCGTTCACCTCGGCGGCGATCGCTACCACACCGGACGGGAAGTGACCGAATGCCTCCCGCAGCGACGACGCTGTCAGCTTGTTGTTCGAGTTCACCGGACTTATTCGCCCCTAGAGCCGGAGACGGGATTTTCGTGTGTGACCCTACCCGGCGCCGGTTGCGCCGGCACGGCCACCCTCAGCCGTTTTCTAAGCGATCTGCCGAATATCCGTGCGCCGCGGCCACATCCGGATGGGCCCGCAGCCTGCTCTTCCAGGCGTTGCGCCCGTAGACCGAAAACATGGGGTCGGCCGGATCGTGCGACGGTGTCCAGTGTTGATCGGTCCGCGCCGCGAGCTCGTCGGGCAGCGACAGCACGGGTATCTGTGCGTCCAGGCGCGGATTGAAGAAGTAGGGCACCGAGATGCGGTCCCCGGCCTGCCCGTGCAGGCTGACCCGGTGCTCGGTGGCCCGCAGGTAACCGCGGGTGGCCACCTCCAGCAGCTCGCCGATGTTGACGATGAACGCCCCCTCGCGCGGCGGCACTTCGATCCAGCCGTCATCGGGATGGCCTCCTTTCCCGCCGCCGCGCCGGACCTGCAGGCCGGTGCTGCCCGGCTCGGCCAGCAACAAGGTGAGCACCCCGGAGTCGCGGTGGGCGCCCACGCCCTGCGCGCTGTCCGCGCGGGCCGGGTACCGGATGATCTTGATCAGGGTGGCCGGCGCGTCGGCGAAGGACGCGTCGAACACGCCGGGCGGACTGCCGAGCGAGGCCGCCCAGTGTCGCAGCAGGGTGCGGGCCACCGCGGACAGCGCGGCGTCCCACTCCTCGATGATCCCGGGCAGCTCCGGCAGCGCGGCCGGCCACTGATTCGGCCCCTGCAGCCACCGGTAATCCGCCTTGTCCAGCCCATCGAGCGCCGCGCGCTCCGGTCCGACGTCGATCTGCTCACGCCAATCCACCTCGCCGCGGGTCAGCTCGCCGCCGAGGCGGGTATAGCCGCGGAAATGGGGGCTATGCACCATCGCGACGGCGTCCTTGTCCGGTTGCGGCAGCTCGAACAGCCGGCGCGCCGCGTCCAGCATCCGTCCCACCAGGTCCGGCGCCACCCCGTGACCGGTCAGATAGAAGAAGCCCACCTCGTGGCCGGCGTCCCGCAGCCCGCGGCGCAGCAGCGCGGCATCGGCCCGCAGGTCCACCGTCGGCACCTCGTCGGGCGGCGCAGTGACGCCGCGCACACCGGTCACGGGTGGATCATCGCCGCAGGTAGATCGGACTTCAACGGCATGACCAGCAGCTTCCCAACCGGTTGGTTAATTAGGCAATGAAATCTAGCTCACATTGACTTGCATCCCACTGACGCGAGCGATATTTTAGGTCTTGTTACTGGTGGGTAACTTAGACCTAGTACCCAACCACAAGTGGCATTCTCAACGAGGAGGACCGTAGTGAGCCACTACAAAAGCAACGTCCGCGACCAGGTATTCAACCTGTTCGAAGTTCTGGGCGTTGACAAGGCGCTGGGCCAGGGCGAATACGCCGACCTGGACGCCGACACAGCCCAAGAAATGCTGAACGAGATCAGCCGACTGGCCGAGGGGCCGGTCGCCGACTCCTTCGTCGAGGGTGACCGCAATCCGCCGGTGTTCGATCCGAAGACGCACTCGGTGACCCTGCCGGAATCTTTCAAAAAGTCGGTCCAGTCCGTCATCGAGGCCGGGTGGGACAAGGTCGGCATCGACGAGGTGCTCGGCGGCATGCCGATGCCCCGGGCGCTGGTGTGGGCGCTGCACGAGCACCTGCTCGGCGCCAACCCCGCCGTGTGGATGTACGCCGGCGGCGCAGGCTTCGCCAACATCCTGTACCACCTCGGCACCGAGGAGCAGAAGAAGTGGGCCGTCATCTGCGCTGAGCGCGGCTGGGGTTCGACCATGGTGCTCACCGAGCCGGACGCCGGTTCGGACGTGGGCGCCGGGCGGACCAAGGCCGTCAAGCAGGAGGACGGCTCCTGGCACATCGACGGTGTGAAGCGGTTCATCACCTCCGCCGACTCCGGCGACCTGTTCGAGAACATCTTCCACCTGGTGCTGGCCCGCCCCGAGGGCGCCGGACCGGGCACCAAGGGGCTGTCGCTGTTCTTCGTGCCCAAGTTCCTGTTCGACTTCGAGACCGGCGAGCTGGGCGAGCGCAACGGCGTCTTCGTCACCAACGTCGAGCACAAGATGGGCCTGAAGGTCTCGGCGACGTGCGAGCTGAGCTTCGGCCAGCACGACGTCCCCGCCAAGGGCTGGCTGGTCGGCGAGGTGCACAACGGCATCGCGCAGATGTTCGAGGTCATCGAGCAGGCCCGCATGATGGTCGGCACCAAGGCCATCGCCACCCTGTCGACGGGCTACCTGAACGCGCTCGAGTACGCGAAGTCGCGCGTCCAGGGCGCCGACATGACCCAGATGACCGACAAGACCGCACCGCGCGTGACCATCACGCACCACCCGGACGTGCGCCGTTCGCTGATGACCCAGAAGGCCTACGCCGAGGGTCTGCGCGCGCTGTACCTGTTCACGTCCACCTACCAGGACGCGGCGGTCGCCGAGGCGATCCACGGCGTGGACGCCGAGCTGGCGGTCAAGGTCAACGACCTGATGCTGCCGGTCGTCAAGGGTGTGGGCTCGGAGCAGGCGTACGCCAAGCTCACCGAGAGCCTGCAGACCTTCGGTGGATCCGGCTTCCTGCAGGACTACCCGATCGAGCAATACATCCGGGACGCCAAGATCGACTCGCTCTACGAGGGCACCACCGCCATCCAGGCGCAGGACTTCTTCTTCCGCAAGATCGTCCGCGACAAGGGTGTGGCCCTGGCGCACGTGTCCGAGCAGATCCAGAAGTTCGTCGACAGCGAGTCCGGCAACGGCCGGCTGAAGACCGAGCGCGAGCTGCTGGCCAAGGCCCTGACCGACGTCCAGGCGATGGCGGCCACGCTGACCGGCTACCTGATGGCGGCGCAGGAGGACGTGACCAGCCTGTACAAGGTGGGCCTGGGTTCGGTGCGCTTCCTGATGAGCGTCGGTGACCTGGTCATCGGCTGGCTGTTGCAGCGTCAGGCGGCGGTCGCCGTG
This sequence comes from Mycobacterium sp. 1165196.3, assembly GCF_001673415.1. NCBI lineage: Bacteria > Bacillati > Actinomycetota > Actinomycetes > Mycobacteriales > Mycobacteriaceae > Mycobacterium > Mycobacterium sp. 1165196.3. The sequence goes on from NZ_LZLU01000027.1 coordinate 13,180, forward strand.
GCGGCGCTGGATGCCGGTGCCAGCGGCGATGAGCGGTCCTTCTACGAGGGCAAGATCGCGGTGGCGTCGTTCTTCGCGAAGAACTTCCTGCCGTTGCTGACCAGCACCCGCGAGGTCATCGACACGCTGGACAACGACATCATGGAGCTCGACGAGGCCGCCTTCTAGGTCCTCGACGGCAACGCACGAATCCCCCGCTTCGCCGTGTCGGAGCGGGGGATTTGCGTTCGCCGCAGCGATGAAAGGCCTGCCCGACAGCAAAAAGGCCGCCGCTGGAGTGAGGGGATCC
>NZ_LZLU01000028.1:0-14548 GCF_001673415.1 Mycobacterium sp. 1165196.3
AACGCGGTGGTCTCCTCCAGCTCGAGCTGCGGGCCGATTTCGCGGGTGTAGGCGATGAAGTCGTCGGTGACCTGGTGCAGCGCCACCTCGGTCACGTCGAGGCGATGGGCGAAGATCAGCTGCAGCAGCAGGTCGAACGGGCCCTCGAAATTGGTCAGGCGGACTTGGAAGCCAGCCCCGTAGCCGTTCTGCTGTGGCGCCTCACCGGTTGCGGCCGCGTTCACGCGCCGAATCGGTCGATGAATTCGCGGGCCAGCGCGCGATAGGCAATGGCGCCGGTGGAGCGCGGGGCCCACGTGGTGATGGGTTCGCCGGCGACGCTGGTCTCCGGGAATCGCACGGTCCGGGTAATGACGGTGTCGAACACCAGGTCACCGAACCGCTCCACCACGCGGGCCATCACCTCGCGGGAGTTGACCGTCCGCGGGTCGTACCGGGTGAGCAGGATCCCGCTGATCTCGAGCTTCGGGTTGAGCCGGTCGCGCACCTTGTCGACGGTGTCGGTCAGCAGCGCCAGGCCCCGCAGCGAGAAGTATTCGCACTCGGTGGGGATCACCACGCCGTCCGCGCAGGCGAGCCCGTTGACGGTGAGCAGGCCCAGCGACGGCTGGCAGTCGATCAGCACGTAGTCGTAGCGGTCCAGCACCGGGTGCAGCGCGCGGCCCAGGGTCTGCTCGCGGCCCACCTCGTTGACCAGCTGGATCTCGGCGGCCGACAGGTCGATGTTGCTGGGCACCAGATCCATGTGCTTGACCCGGGTCTGCAGCAGCACGTCGTCGATGGACACCCGCGGCTCGACCAGGACGTTGTGGATGGTCTTGTCCAGCTCGTAGTGCGGGACGCCCAGGCCCGCGGACAGCGCGCCCTGCGGGTCCATGTCCACCAGCAGCACCCGGCGGCCGTATTCGGCCAGCGCGGCGCCCAGATTGATGGTGGACGTGGTCTTCCCGACGCCGCCCTTCTGGTTGCACATGGCGACGACTTTGGCCGGGCCGTGCGAGGTGCGCGGCTGTGGCTCCGGGATCGCCCGCGGCGGCCGCCCGGTCAGGCCGAGCTCGACGCCGTTGTCCGGCTGCTCGGTCATGGCGGGGGTGTTCGGGAGGTGAACATCGTCGGAAAGTCTAACGGGTTCGGCGCGCGAAACCCGGCGACCCGCAGGCAATTAACCAGCCAATATGGGCAAAAATCGGTGGTAGAACGCACATCCCGACAGCCTATTCACTTCAGTCACAGGAGCACCAATTTCCGGGGGGTGATGCGACGTCGAAACGCGCTAGCACCGGCGCTAGCGCTGTCGCGGATGACCGATAGTCACCGCCGGCGGCCGCGAGGCCGGCCGGCCGACACCGCCACCGGCCTATGGTGGCGGCTATGAACCTGAAGCGACGGATACCTCTGCTGCGGTGGTCGGTCTGGCGCATGGCCGCCGGGAATCGCAACATCACCACTACGGGCCAGATCGGTGACGGGCGCGAGGCGGCCGCCGTCGAGTACGTGCTGCGCAACGCCCGGGCCGGCGACATCGACGACGTGCTGGCCACCATCGACAAGTTCGCCTACGACAAGTCACTGCTGATCAACGTCGGCGACGAGAAAGGGCAGCTGCTCGACGCCGCGGTCCGCCGCGCCGATCCCGCGCTCGCGCTCGAACTGGGCACCTACGTCGGCTACGGCGCCCTACGCATCGCCCGGGCCGCCCCGAAGGCCAAGGTGTTCTCCGTCGAGCTCGCCGAGGCCAACGCGGCCAACGCCCGACAGATCTGGGCCCACGCTGGGGTCGCCGACCGGGTGACGTGTGTGGTCGGCACCATCGGCGACGGTGGGCGCACCCTCGACGCGCTGGCCAACGAGCATGGATTTACTTCCGGCACCTTGGATTTCGTGTTCCTGGACCACGACAAGGACGCCTACCTGGACGACCTGAAGAGCATCCTGGACCGGGACTGGTTGCATCCGGGGTCGATCGTGGTCGCCGACAACGTCCGGGTGCCGGGCGCACCGAAGTACCGGGAGTACATGCGCCAACAACAAGGCCAGCGGTTCAACACCGTCGAGCACAAGGCGCACCTCGAATATCAGACCCTGCTGTCCGACCTGGTGCTCGAGTCCGAGCATCTCGGCTGAGCGGCCCGGTGCGACAACGCTATTGGGCCCGGGGGTGGGCTTCGGCCCACACCTCGCGCAGCGCGTGCACCGTGACCATGGTGTAGATCTGCGTCGTCGTCACCGAGGCATGGCCCAGCAGCTCCTGCACGACGCGCACGTCGGCGCCGCCCTCGAGCAGGTGGGTGGCGAAGGAATGCCGCAGCATGTGCGGCGACACCCCGGAGGTGATCCCGGCGCGCTCGGCCGCGTCCTGCAGCACCTGCCACGCGCTCTGCCGCGACAACCGCCCGCCGCGCACGTTGAGAAAGATGCCCGGCGTTCCGCGCCCACGACGCGCCAGCTCCGAACGGCCCCGCACCAGATATGCATCCAGCGCGGCGACCGCCGGACGCCCGATCGGCACCAGCCGCTGCTTGCCGCCCTTGCCGCGCAACAACACCGAGCGGGCGTGGGTGTCGACGTCGTCGACGTCGAGGCCGACGGCCTCGGAGATCCGTGCGCCGGTGGAGTACAGCAGTTCCAGCAGCGCCCGGTTCCGCAAAGTCAGCGGGCCGTCGGCCGGGCTCTCGCCGCCGGCGGCCTCCAGCAGCGCCAGAACCTGGTCTATCGTCAGGCTTTTGGGCAACCGGCGCCCCGGGGTGGGTGGGCGGACCGCGCGCGCCACGTCGAGTTCGGCCAGCCCCTCGGCGGCGGCGAACCGGTGCAGCCCGCGCACCGCGATCAGCGCTCGCGCCGCCGATACCGCGGACAGCGCGGCGGCCCCGGTGTCGGGATCGCCGCGGCGCAGCGCCACCAGGAATTCGCTGACGTCGTTCTCGCCCACCTTGGCCAGGTCGTGAATCCCCCGGTCCGACAGGTGTTTTGTGTAGCGGCGCAGGTCGCGGCTGTACGAGCTCAGGGTGTTGGCGGCGACGCCGCGCTCGATCGTGAGATGGTCAAGGTAGCCCTGCAACTGGGTGTCCAGCGCCACCGTGGTCATTGTGCGGCCTTGCGCGCGGCGAACGCCGTCGGCCTGTCGATCCACTCACTGTCCACCGGACGCGGCTGCGCAAATCCCTCGGTGACCGCGTGCGCGGCCAGAATCCCGGCAATGGCAATGGAATTCACCACCTCGCCGCTGAACACCAGCCGGGCCGCCTCGGCGATGGGAAACCAGCGCAGCGTCATGTCGGCTTCCTCGTGATGCGCCTCGGGCCGATCCACCTCGCTCAGCCCGGTGGCCAGATAGATCCGCACCGATTCGTCGCTGAATCCGGGGGCGGAGTTCAGATCGGCCAGCACCTGCCAGGTGTCCGCCCGCAGGCCGGCCTCCTCCTGCAGTTCCCGGGCGGCCGTGTGCTGCGGCTCCTCACCCGCGACGTCCAGCAGCCCGGCGGGCAGCTCCCACAGCCGCCGCCCGAAGGCATGCCGGTATTGGTAGACCATCGCGATGTGGTTCTCGGCGTTCAGCGCCGCGATGGCGACCGCCCCGTAGTGCTCGACGACTTCACGCACCGCGATGGTGTCACCGGGCATCCGCACCCGATCGCTGCGCAGCGCGAAAATCTTTCCGGTGTACAGCGTTTCGGATGACGCCGTGGAGAATTCGTGTTCAGCCACGGGTCGCGGGCTCAGGTATCGGCCGCGCGGCGCTGTCCCGGTGCTGGATGCCGTTCGACGACTGCTCCGGGATCTCCACCGGCAGCAGCTCGCCCGCTTTGTAGTCGATGGCGGCGCCGACGAAGGCCACGAACAGCGGGTGTGGCCGCGTGGGCCGGCTCTTGAGCTCCGGGTGCGCCTGGGTGCCGACGATGAACGGGTGCACGTCCGGCGGGTATTCGACGAACTCCACCAGATGGCCGTCCGGGGAGGTGCCGGAGAACTTCAGGCCACTCTCGGCGATCTTGTCGCGGTAGGCGTTGTTGACCTCGTAGCGGTGCCGGTGCCGCTCGGACACCTCCGTGGCGCCATAGGCCTGGGCCACAATCGATTCCGGCTCCAGTACCGCCGGGTAGGCACCCAGCCGCATGGTGCCGCCCAGGTCGGCCTCGCCGGCGACGATGTCGACCTGGTCGGCCATCGTCGAAATGACGGGATCGGGTGTCTCGGGGTCGAATTCGGCCGAGTTCGCCTCGGCCAGACCGGCCGATCGGGCCGCCTCGATCACGATGCATTGCAGGCCCAGGCACAGCCCCAGCACCGGCAGCCCGCGCGACCGTGCGTACCGAATGGCGCCGATCTTGCCCTCGATGCCACGGATGCCGAAGCCGCCGGGGATCAGCACGCCGTGCACGTCGCCCAGCGCCGACGCGGCGTCGGCCGCGCTCTCGCAGTCGTCGGAGGGCACCCACACCATCTCCACCTTGGCGTGGTGGGAGAACCCGCCCGCGCGCAGCGCCTCGGTCACCGAGAGGTAGGCGTCGGACAGGTCAACGTACTTGCCCACCAACGCGATTCGCACCGTCTCGTGCGGCTCGTGCACCCTGCGCAGCAGGTCGTCCCATTCGGTCCAGTCGACGTCGCGGAACGGCAGGCTCAGCCGGCGCACCACGTAGGCGTCGAGTTCCTCGCGGTGCAGCACCTTCGGAATGTCATAGATCGACGGCGCGTCCGGCGTGGAGATGACGCCGTCGATGTCGACGTCGCACATCAGCGCGATCTTGTTCTTCAGCGCCTCCGGGACGGGACGGTCGCAACGCAGGATCAGCGCGTCCGGGGTGATACCGATGCTGCGCAGCGCGGCCACCGAGTGCTGGGTGGGCTTGGTCTTGAGTTCACCCGAGGGGGCCAGGTAGGGCACCAACGAGACGTGCAGGAAGAAGACGTTCTCCCGGCCGACATCGTGACGCACCTGCCGCGCGGCCTCCAGGAAGGGCTGCGACTCGATGTCGCCCACGGTGCCGCCGATCTCGGTGATCACCACGTCGGGCCGGTTGCCCTGGGCGTCGGGCTGGGCCATCGACATGATGCGCCCTTTGATCTCGTCGGTGATGTGCGGAATCACCTGGACGGTGTCGCCGAGGTATTCGCCGCGGCGCTCCTTGGCGATGACTGTCGAATACACCTGCCCGGTAGTGACATTCGCCGAACCGGACAGGTCGCGATCCAGGAACCGCTCGTAATGCCCGACGTCGAGGTCGGTTTCGGCGCCGTCCTCGGTGACGAAGACCTCGCCGTGCTGGAACGGGTTCATGGTGCCGGGGTCGACGTTGAGGTACGGATCGAGCTTTTGCATCGTCACGTACAACCCGCGGGCCGTCAGCAGCTGGCCAAGGCTGCTGGCGGTCAACCCCTTACCCAACGAGGAAGCGACGCCCCCGCTGACGAAGAGGTGCTTGGTGGCGGATTGCGGATGCTTTCGCACAGGCGACCTCCGTGAAGACGGGCAGGGCGTCAAAATTGTCTAGCGAATAACTAGATGGGCCTGCCGACCCACGGAAACCCACCCTAACATCCACCGCGCTGTGCCGCGGCTAACACGCCCGCTACTGAGGCACCGTGATCGACGTCGCCCCGTGGCCCGTGCCGTACTGCCCGGCGTGACCGCCGTTCAGCAGGTCGTGCAGGCCCAGGACCGCGGTGATGCGACCGGGCGCGGCGTCGACGTCGTCGACGGTGCTGATGGTCGAGTTCATCCCGGCGTCCGCGCGCGTCACCGCGACGGCGGCGCCGCCGGTCGCCGACCCGTCGCGCCCGGCCAGCAGGGTGCCCGAGCCGTGCGGGGCCAGTGCGGCCGAGAACCGGGCCACGCTGACGCCCTTGTTGCCGGCGTCCTGGGGTAGCGAGCCGCCCGTGACGACCAGCGCGGCGTTCGCCGCGCCCATGTGGTCGGTGGCCTGATAGGTGATGAAGCCGGTGTCGCGCAGCGCCGCCAGCACGGTGTTGCGCGCGACGTCGTCCACGGCGGGCACCGCCGGGTTGGCGTTGGCCAGCAGCGCGATGCCCATCAAATCGCCCGCCTGCGAACCCTGGTCGACCAGCTTGGTGCTCAGCTGTTGGCCCGCGGGCAGCACCGAAGAGTTCACCACCGTCTGCAGCTTCTCCGCGGAGTTGGCCTCGACGAACTCATCGGTCAGCGACACCGTCCCGGTCACCGTCCCGCCGGCCTGACCGATGAACTTCGACACCGCCGCCACGTCGTCGTCCTTGGCGTCGGGGGTGCGGAACACCACCACCGACTTGCCGCCCAACGCATCGTGCACCATCCGACCGGCCAGTTGGGTGTCGAAATTGTTTGCCGCGCTTAGCTTTTCGTTCAGTACATTCTTCTGGTCGTTGAGCCCGCTGATCTGGGTGGTCAGGTCCCGCTTCTCGTCGCGCAGGCTGGACAGCAAGGTGTCCGACAGGAAGCCGGAGCCCAGCACCACGCCCACCGCCAGCGCCAGGAAGACCGCGGCCAGCGACAGGGCGTGTTGACGCAAGGAGATCATCTAGGTGACCCACCTCTGCACCATCGCGCACAAGTGGTTCCAGTAGTCGGTGACCCAGTGCAGCACCACGCCGTCGGTGCGCGACACCCACAGGGCGACGATGACGGCGATCAGCATGGTCAGCGCCAGCAGCGCGATGGCGCCCGCCGAGATGTGGTTGCGGTACAGGGTGGCCACGGCCTTGGCGTCCACCACCTTCTCCCCCACCCGCAGCCGGGTCAGGAAGGTCGACGGGTTGCTGTGCGCGCGGGTGCGGTCGAAGAACGTCTCGATGTTCGCGGTGTGGCCGGCCGTCACCAGCAGCGCGGCGCCGTGGTGGTCGGCCAGCAGCAGCGCCAGGTCGATCGCCGAGCCCGCGGCGGGGAACGTCATCGCCCCGACGCCGAGGTCCTGGATGCGCTCCAGCCCGGGCGCGTGCCCGTCGGCGTCGGCGGGCAACACGACCTGGGCCCCGCACTTGAGTGCGTCGGTGCTGATCTGGTCGGGGTCGCCGACGATCACCTGCGGGCGGTAGCCCGCCTTGCGCAGGACGTCCGCGCCGCTGCCGACGCCGATCAGCGCCGGCTGATACTCCTTGATGAACGGCTTGAGCGAGCGCAGGTCCTCCTCGGCGCTGGGCTCGTCGGCGACGATCACCACATGCCGGCGGCGCAGGTCGACGTCGACGTCCGGGATGCCGATGCCGTCGATCAGCAGCGGGCTCTCGCTCTTGATGAACTCGATGGTGTTGCCGGCGAAGGCCTCCAGGTGCGCGGACAGTCCGCTCTTGGCCTCGCGCATCAGGTCGGCGATGTCGTGGTCGGTGCGCTCGGTGCCGCGGACCAGCCGGCGGTCGCCGGCGTACACCCCACCCTCGTGCAGGCGGATCTTGGCGCCGTCCTTGACCTTCTTGAAGATGTCCGGGCCGGCCTCGTCGATCAGCGTCACCCCGTTGTTGACCAACACCTCGGGACCCATGTTCGGGTAGCGGCCCGACACCGACGGGGAGGCGTTGACGACCGCGGCGATGTCGGCTTCCACCAGCGCGTCGGCCGTGATGCGGTCCAGGTCCAGGACGTCGAGCACGACGATGTCGCCGGGGCACACCCTACGCAGCAGTCGGTCGATGTTCCGGTCAACGCGGGCGGTGCCGACGAGGCCCGGCCGGGCGGGGTTACGGGAGAGCAGGCCTGACATCTTCATGGGGGCGATTCTGTCCGCGAAGGGTGGGCGAGGACGGGAGGCGCGCCGTAACATCAGCCCCAGAAGTTATCTAGAGTCCCACGAGTCACATCTGTATTACGCGTTCCGGACGGTTAGATCTCATCCTTCTGCGCCGCCTCGAGCAGTTCGCGGGCGTGCGCGCGGCCGCTGTCGGATTCGCCCAGCCCGGCCAGCATCCGCGCCAGCTCGGCCACCCGCTCGTCGTCGGCGACCCGCCGCACCACGCTGGTCCCCTTCGGCCCGGCGCCATGCACCACCAGGTGCACGTCGGCGTAGGCCGCGACCTGCGGCAGATGGGTGACGACGATGACCTGGTGGGTGCGCGCCAGCCGCGCCAGCCGCCGCCCGATCTGCACCGCCGCCCGGCCGCCCACACCGGCGTCCACCTCGTCGAACACCATGGTTGTCCCAGCCGCCGAGGCGGCCAGCACCACTTCCAGCGCGAGCATCACCCGGGACAGCTCGCCGCCGGAGGCGCTCTTGGCCAACGGCAGCTGGTCCATTCCACGGTGCGCGGCGAAGCCGAACTCCACCCGGTCGACGCCGTCGGCGCCGGCCCGGGCCAGCTCGCCCGACGGCAGCACCAGCGTGGCCGTGTCGTCGGCGGAGGACGCGGTGTCCGGCACGACATCGACGGCGACGTCGATGCTGAATTGCGCGTCGGCCATCGCCAGCCCGGACAGCTCGGCGGTGACCTCCTTGGCCAGCCGCTTGGCGGCCTTGCGCCGAATCGTGCTGAGGTCGACCGCGGCCCCGGCCAATTCGCGCGCGAGCTCGTCGACCCGGCCCGCCAGGGCGGCCAGCCCCTCCTCCGAGACGTCGAGCTGGGCCAGCCGCTGTCGCGACTCCTGGGCCCAGGCGAGCACCCCGTCGATATCCGCGGCGTACTTGCGGGTCAGCGTGCGCAATTCCGCCTGCCGGGCCAGCTTGGATTCCAGGGCGCTGGCATCGGCCGGCAGCTCGTCGAGGAAGCCGCCCAGTTCGCCGGCGGCGTCGACGACGACGGTCAGCACCTCGTCGAGCTGGCCGGCCAGCGCCACCAGCTTGGCGTCCCCCGTGGATTCCAGTGCGGCCCTTGCCTTTCCAAGGCTGTCGGTCGCGCTGAACCCGGACCCGTCCGCCTCATCCGAGGACAGGGCCGCCCGGGCGGCGGCCGCCGCCTCGCGCAGGGTGTCCAGCTCGGAGAGCCGCACGATCTCGGCGACCAGGGCGTCGTCCTCGCCGGGTTGCGGGTCCACGGCGTCGATCTCGTTCAGCGCGAAGTTCAGCCGGTCGGCCTCCAGCGCGAGCTCGCGCATCCGGTGGCGGCGGTCCAAGAGGTCGCGCCGCGCGGAGAGCCAGGCGTCACGCAGTTTGCAGTAGCGCTCCAGCGCTGGGCCGGCCTTCGCGAACCGGTCCAGCGCGCCGCATTGCTCCTCAGGCCGCATCAGGCGCAGCTGGTCGTTCTGCCCGTGCAGGGTCAGCAGCCCGGCGGTGAAGTCGCCCAGCGACTTGGCCGGCACGCTGCGGCCGCCGAGGTAGGCCCGCGACGGCCCGTCCCGGCTGACCGAGCGCAGCGCGATCACGCTGCCGTCCTCGTCGCGTTCGGCGCCCGAGGCGTCCAGCATCTCGTCCAGCTTCACCACCACGGCCTCATCGAGATCGGTTGTGGTGAAACGGCCTTCGACCACCGCACGATCGGCGCCGGACCGCACCCGGGTCGCGTCCGCGCGGGCACCGCCGAGCAGGTGCAGCCCGGTCACCACCATGGTCTTGCCGGTTCCGGTCTCGCCGGTCAGGACGGTCAGGCCGCGGTCGAACTCCCCGACCGCGGCGCTGATGGCACCGAGCGACTCGATGCGGATTTCGGTCAGCATTCAGTCAGCACCTGTGCAAGAGCAGTCAGTTCCCGCGCCACCCGGTCACCGGCAACCGGAACTTGCGCACCAACCGGTCGGTGAAGGGGGCGCTGTCCAGCCGGGCCCATTTCACCGGTGTGTCGCAACGCTTTACCTCCAGCCGGCTGCCCGCGGGAATCAACATTTCGCGGCGACCGTCGCAGAACACCAGGGCGTCGTGCCCGTCGGCCTCGATCTCGATCGCGATGGTGGCGTCCGGGCTGGTCACCATGGGCCTGCCGAACAGCGCGTGAGCGTTGTTGGGTACCACCAGGATTGCCTCGAGGTCCGGCCACAACACCGGCCCGCCGGCGGAGAACGCGTAGGCGGTGGACCCGGTAGGCGTCGAGACCAGCACACCGTCGCAGCCGAACGCCGAGACGGGGCGCCCGTCGATCTCGAGGACCACCCCGAGCACGCCGAGCCGCGGACCCTTTTCCAGGCTGACCTCGTTGAGCGCCCAACCATGCACGGAGACGTCACCACCCTGGCGGACCATGACGTCGAGCGTCAGGCGGTTCTCCACCCGATAGTCTTGTGCGACAACGTGTTCCAGCACCCGATCGATGGCCTCGGCCTCCGCCTCGGCCAGAAAGCCGATGCGGCCCAGGTTGATGCCCAGCACCGGGATGTTGGCGTTGCGCGCCAGTTCGGCGGCCCGCAGGAAGGTGCCGTCGCCCCCCAACGCCAACACCAGTTCGCAACCCTCGGCGGCCTGGGGGTCGGCGTTGACCACCTCGATCTCGATGCCCAGCGCGCGCATGTCGTCGGGGGCCAGGTGCAGCGGCCCCTTGTCGACCGCCTCGGCGGACAGCACGCGAAGCCCGATCCCGTTGTCGCCCAGCACCTTCTGCACGCGTCGCGCGGTCTCGGTGGCCTCGTCGCGGCCGGTGTGGACCACCATCAGGACGGTGCGGGGAGCATCTTCGTTCACTGTGGCCCGCTTTCCACCGCGTGGCGCACCGCCGTCGCCAGGTCGTCGCCGCCCAACGGCCGATCGGTCTGGGCGCGCAGCCGCAGGAAGTACTCGACATTGCCCGACGGCCCCGGCAGCGGGCTGGCGGTGACATCGACGGTGTGCCAACCCAGCTCGCTCGCGCGGCGGGCGACCGCCAGCACCGCGTCGGCGCGCAGGACGGGGTCGTGCACCACACCCCCGGCGCCGACCAGGCCCTTGCCCACTTCAAACTGCGGCTTCACCATGGGAACGATATCCGCGTTCGGTGCGGCACATCCAGCCAACGCCGGCAATACCGTGGATAGCGAGATGAAGGACAGGTCGGCCACCACCAGGTCGACCGGCCCGCCGATCGCCTCGGGCGCCAGGTCGCGGACGTTGGTCCGCTCGACGACGACCACCCGCGCGTCGCTGCGCAGCGACCACGCCAGCTGGCCGTATCCCACGTCGACGGCGACCACTTCGCTCGCGCCGCGATCCAGCAGCACTTCGGTGAAGCCGCCTGTCGACGCGCCGGCGTCCAGGCAGCGACGGCCCGCGACCGCGATCTCGAAGGCGTCCAACGCGCCGTTGAGTTTGTGCGCCCCGCGCGAGACCCAGGCCCGCTCGCCGTCCTCGGCGACGGTCAGGGCGGCGGTGACGGCGACGGCGGTGCCCGGCTTGCGCGCCGGCATCCCGTCGATGCTCACCTTCCCCGCGCCGATCAACTCCGCGGCCTGCTGACGTGACCGGGCCAGGCCGCGCCGGACCAGCTCGGCATCAACCCGGGCGCGTCGAGACATCCGCGCACTCAGCCCTTCTCCGCCGACTCCAGCGCGGCCAGCAGCACGTCGTGCGCCTCGGACAGGCGGCGGGCGATCTCTTCGAGCTCGTCGAGTGACGGCACCTGCTCGGGGTCTGCACGGTCGCCGGGCTGCGGCAACCGGGCGAGCAGGGCGTCGATTTCAGCGCGAATCTGATCGGGATCGATAGTCATCGCGTTCCTACGCTAGTCACCCGTCAGTCGGTGCGCACCAAAGACCAGCGCCCCAGCGCGGCGCGGGCGTCGTCGTCACCGGCCTCGATGCGCACTTCGCCGGAACCGGAACCGGAACCGGAGCCGGACCGCGCGTACACCGCGGCGGCCACCGCGCGGACGATCGACAGGCCGTCCCCGTCGTCCGACCCGTCGGCGCTGACGGTGATCGCGGTGTCGGCGACGTCGATCCGCCAGCCCGGCTGCGGCCCGACCTTGAGCCGCTCGCCGTCGGCGTGCAACGCGCGCAGGTCGTGGCCGATGTAGGTGGGACGCCGGGCGGGCTCGGCGTACACCGCGTCCCGCGCGGAATTGACCCCGGTGAGCACCATCAGGCTGGGCAACTCGGCGGCGTTGGCGCCCTCGATGTCGGTGTCGAGGCGGTCGCCGACCACCAGGGGGGCGCGAAAGTCGCCGCGGGCCGCGGCGTCGCGCAGCAGTCCCGGCGCCGGCTTGCCCGCGACCTGGGGCTCGCCGCCGGTGGCCGCCCGCAGCGCGGCCACGAAGGATCCGTTGCCGGGCAGCAGCCCGCGTTCGGTGGGCAGGGTCAGGTCGACGTTGGACGCCACCCAGAGCGCGCCGGCCCGGATGGCCAACGCCGCCTCGGCCAGCTCCGGCCACCCGAGGGTCTGGGACAGGCCCTGCACGACGGCGGCCGGGTCGTCGTCGTAGCTGCGCACCGGGCGCAGTCCGACGGCGGTGACCTCGTCGGCCAGGGCGTCGGTGCCCACGATCAGCACCGGTGCGCCCGGCGGCAATTGGTCGGCCAGCAGCCGGGCGGCGCTTTGCGCGCTGGTGGCGACGTCGTCGGCGACGGCGGTGAAGCCCAGCTCGGTCAGGTGCGCGGCCACCTCGTCGGCGCTGCGCGAGGCGTTGTTGGTGACGAAGTACGCGCGGCTGCGCACCCGCGCCAGCGCCTGCACCGCGCCGTCGGTGGGCCGACGCCCGCGAAACATCGTGCCGTCCAAATCGATGAGCAGGCAGTCGTATTGCTGCGCAAGTGTTTTGGGTTGCTCGGCGGGCATGTCAGCCGAGTTCACTGACCCGGTCTTCGGCGTCGGTGACACCGTCGACGTCCGCGGCGGCGGAGTGCAGGAACCATTGCAGCGCCTCGTCGGCGCGGCCGAGCGCCAGCAGCGTGTCCGCGTAGGCGTAGAACAGCCGCGCCGCCGTGCTGCCGGTGCGGCCCGGATCCAGTTGCGGCGTGGACAACACGGTCAGCGCCTGTTCCAGCTGGCCGAGGTCCGCGCGCGCCCCGGCCGCGACGATGCGCAACTCGTCGGCGTCGTCCCCGGCCAGTTCGGCGGCCTCGGGCCCGCGCGCGAGTTCGATCGCCCGCTCCGGGCGGCCAAGTCCGCGTTCGCAATCGGCGATCAGGGCCAGCAGCGGGGACTTGCTGCCCATCCGGCGGGCCGCACGCAGTTCCGCGAGCGCCTGCGACCAGTCGCCGCAGTGGTAGGCGGCGATGCCGACCGCTTCCCGAATGGTGGCGAGCCGGCTGGACCGGGCGCGCGCCGCCCGGGCGTGGCTCAGGGCGGCCTGCGGGTCTTCGTCGAGCAATTCGCCCGCGGCCACCAGGTGGCGCGCCACCGCATCGGCGGTGGCGCGGTCCAGGGTGCTCAGCTCGCGGCGGATGTCGGGTGCCAGCTGCTTTGCCTCCACTCCGGGCGGTATCGGCGGGCCGTCCTGCGGCGCGCGCTCGGCCTGGCCGTCGCGGCGTCCGGCGCTCTGCGGCTGGACCGGGCGCGCACGGCCCGGACCCGACCAGCCGTTGGATGCCGGCCGCCCCCGCCGTTCGCCGCGCTGCCGTTGCCTGTCGTCGACCACGCTGCCGAGAATACGGGCAGCGCCACGCCTAACTTTGCAGCCGGTTACCCAGCAGGGGCGCAATCACCGCCGGACAGTAGGTCGCGATCGCGACGATGGTGAACCGGCCCGCCATCTCGTACGACATTCCGTTGCCCTCGGCCATCCTGGACGTCACCTCGTCGAACGACCCGCCGGGCTCGAACAGCATCGGGCACACCGACTGCCCCATCGCCATGGTGCTGGTCGGCTGCGTGTAGGCGATCCCGGCGTTCGTCAGCGCCGACAGGAAGGCATTGCCCAGCATGTCCGCGCGGATCGGTGCCGACAGCGTCGCGGCCAGCGCCACCAGGCCGGCGTTCACCCCCAGGATCCGCAGGGCGGTGGACCGCACACGCGTCGCGAAAATCACCGTGACAACAGTGGTCGCCCACGGTCACGTCGACGACACGGGGAGGTAAAGATCTGTGCACGCACGCGTTTTGCGGCGCCCCCCGGCGGCCGGTCGGGCTAGAGCTTTTCGACCCCGGCGACCGTGCGCTTGCCGCGGCGCAGCACCAGCCATTTGCCGTGCAGGAAGTCCGACGGTTGCGGCGCCCATTCCTCGCTCTCGATGCGGACGTTGTTGACCGAGACGCCGCCCTCGCCGAGCGTGCGGCGCGCGGCCTTGCGGCTCTCGGACAGGCCGGTGGCGACCAGCAGGTCCACAATCCCGTCCGGGCCACCGGGTTTGAGCTCGGCGACCGAGGTCTCGCGCAGCGCCGCCGCCAGCGTGGCCTCGTCCAGCCGGTCCAGCTCGCCCTGCCCGAACAGCGCCCGGCTGGCGTGCTCGACGGCCTCGGTGGCCGCCTCGCCGTGCACCAGCACGGTCAGTTCGCGCGCCAGCCGCCGCTGGGCGGCGCGCTGCTGGGGACGCTCGGCGGTCGCTTGTTCCAGCTCGCCGAGCTCGTCGGCGGTCAGGAAGGTGAACCAGCGCAGGTAGCGGACGGCACCAAGTTCGGCAAATCCACCGGCGGTGGCAGCCTGTGGCTGGACCCGGCGCTGACCACGCCGTACGCCTGGTACCAGTACTTCTTCAATACCGCCGACGCCGACGTCGTCCGCTACCTGCGCTGGTTCACCTTCCTGACCGCCGACGAGCTCGGCGAGCTGGAACAAGCGACCGCCGAGCGTC
>NZ_LZLU01000029.1:0-24202 GCF_001673415.1 Mycobacterium sp. 1165196.3
GCTACGTCTTCATCGAGACCAAATCCGGCGTGACGCGCTGCCAGATCAACAGAGACACCGTCGGCTGTGAGGCGCCCTTCACCAACTCCCCGCTGCAGGACGGCGAGCACGCCAACGGCGTCAGCATCAACAGCGGCGGCAAAGTGCAATGGGTGCTGGGCAACCTGGGCGCCATCCCGACGGTCACCATCGACTACAAGACCTACGCGGCGCAGGGCTGGACCATCATCGCCAACGCCGACGGCACCCGCTTCACCAACGACCAGACCAAGCACGGCATGTTCGTCAGCGTCGAGAAGGTCAACACGTTCTAGGGACCCGAAAGATCAACCGTCCCAGACCAGATGGCCGTCGGGGCGGCGGCGGGCTCCCTCCGCGGGTCGGTGCGGACTGATCCGGCCGTCGGGCATCAGGTGTCGCACGGGCACCCCGCGGCCCAGCACCGCGACGTCGGCGATCAGCCGCCGGTGACAGCGCCACCAGACGCTCTCGCTGCACATCACCGCCGTGGTGCGCCGGCCCGCATCGGCGAGGACGTCGTCCAGGGCGGCGACGAACTCGGGCGTCCGGGTGTATGCGGCGTACGCCCGGAACGCGGCCACCGTCCACCAGCTGTCCGGCTCCGGTTCTCCGGCCGCGATATGCCGGCGCCCGCCGAGGCGGGGCTCCCATCGGTAGCCGATGTCATGTTGCGGCAGCCAGGATCCCAGGGCCTCGCGGCGCACGTCCGGATTGGTTCGACTGGCCGGGTATCGCCGCACGTCCACCACCAGCGCAACCCCCGCCCCGGCAAGCAACTCTGATAGCCGCTCCCGGCCGGCCGCCCCATGCCCCACGGTCAGCAACACCGGTTCCATGAGCACAGCTTGCCCGGGCGGACCGGGGCGATCTGAATTGATTACCTAGCCTGCGTTAGTAACCTTGCCGGTGAGCTCGGGAGGGGTGGCGATGCGAACGGGATTGATCAGCGGTCGGGCGGGCGACTGACGACGCCATGCAACTGCAATACCTCAGCATCCCGGCGCTGATTGCCGCGGCCGGTGGCGACCCCTGGGCGATCAACGCAAGCTTGCAAGCGGGGAGCCCACTGCAGATTTCCAACCTCGCGGAGGCCTTTCGCAAAGCGGGGCGCTGCACACAAGAGGCCAACGACGCGTTCGAGCAGGCTCGCACCCGGTTCGAGGCCGCCTGGAATCACCAGGATGGCGATCATCCGATCACCGGCTCCGATGAAGTGCAGCGGGTGACGAAGGCCCTTGGGGCACAGTCGCTGCAGATTCCGAAGATCGGCGCGGACCTGGAGAACATCGCCGCGACCTTGGCCGAGGCGCAAAGAACCGCGGCCGGTCAGATCGCGTCGCTGGAAGCCCAGCTGCAGGAACTCGATGAGCTGATCGGCGAAGCCGACGAGATGGAAGACGACGACGACCTCACCCAGGCCGATATCGACGCGCTCGAAGCGTTCATCGCCGGCCGTGAACAAGACGCGATCCGCGACACCAAAACCGCGCTGGCCCGGCTGCAAGCGACGCGCGACGGCTACTCCAAGTCGTTTCAGGATGCGATGGGCACCCTGCACGCCGACGGTTATGACACCGTCGGCCCCCAGGCAGGACCGGCCCCGGCACCGTCCGACCAACCCGGCCCGGCACCGGCCGGCCAGCCCGGCGGGGGTCCCGCGTTGGCCCCGACGAAGGGGGAGGTGGCAACCGGGGCCGCGGGAGCGGTGGCCGGTGGCACCGCCGACGGCGTGCGCCAGGCGACTACGAAGTTGATCGCCGAGTCCCCCGGTACGGGTCCCGGGAAGGCGGATCCGGCGTTGTTGAGGTGGTTTGAGGACCCAAAAATCGGCGGAGTCGAACTCAAGGGCTTCTCGCGCGTCAGCATGGTGGTGGGTGCCGCCAGCGCGGTGCCCGCCGTCATGTCCGACATCAAGGATGGAAATTCGGTGCCGGAGGCAGTCACCCGGGAGACGGCCGGAACCGCCGCCGGGCTCTGGGCGGGCGCGGCTGTTGGAGGCCTCGCCGCGGACGCGGCGGCCGGTGCAGCGATCGGCTCGGTCGTGCCGGGTGCGGGGACCGCCATTGGCTTGGTGGTCGGCGCCGGTGTCGGAGCAGTAGTCGCATGGGGCGGATCCAAGGTGGTCGGAGAGCTTTGGCAGCCGGTCTCGAATGCCGTCGGTAGCGCCGTGCACGGCGTGGAATCAGTTTTTGGTTTCGGATAGGGCGACGACGATGCGATTCGATGAGTTCGTAGCGAGGCACGGCGTTGCTCTGTCTCCGGTCGATCGGTTCGGAGGGCTTATGGTCGAGGTGCGGGTACCGCCTGGCTGGGAACCCTTCGATTCCGCCGTCGGACTCCGGGTGTGGGCTTGCCGCACCGACCCTCACATCGACGTGTTTGGCGCGAACGCGGTGTTGACGATGCATCGTGTCGAGGCCGCTCTGGACCCCGCCGAAGTATTCGCGATGCTGGCCGAGCAACAGTTGCAGTCGGTGCCGGGCTGTCACGAAGTGCACCGCGAAGTCCGCCCCGCCGGTGCATCTGTCGGAGTTCAGGGATTGCTTGTGATGCTGATCGCCCATGAGCTCGGCACTATCGATAGCGTCTCGCGATCGAGGATCATCCCCACTGAAAAGGAGACGTTGATCGCTCAACTCACGGTGACCGCGCTACACGATTCGCCAGTGGAGCGGGCCGGCATCGGGCTGGATGTCCATATGGGTGCGGCGCCGGTAAGTCCAGCTTCGGGGGATCACCACCGCAAGGCTCCCGCCACCACAACGCGAGACAACGGCTAATGGCCAACGCTCAAACGAGCGGCAAGTGGGGGCGGATACTGCGCTACGCCTTCGGCGGCGCCATGTGCCTGATGGCGGTGGTTGCGATGTCGGTGGGAGTGCAGTGGTACTTGTCCCTGATCGCATTCTGTACGGCGCTCATCTTCATCCTCGGCAGGCGTCGGATTTTTCGGCCAGGAGTCAACCGGTCTGAAGACGAGATCGTCTGCCGCTACCTTCCCTGGTACGAGGGAAATGCTTACGTCTTGAACGTGCTGGTGCCGGCGCTGGGCGTGGCCAGTGTCGGCGCGGGTTATGCGCCCGGCAATCCGGGATGGCTTCGGTTCACCGGCATCACCCTGCTGATCCTGACGCCGGTCTTCGTGTTCAGCGCAGTGCGTATGTGGCGTCGTTGCCTGCTGGCCATCTCCCCGTCGGCGCTGACCGTGCGTTTGGCTGGACCCAAAGACGAGCTGACCGAAATCCGGCGTGATTGCGTTCGGGGCATTGAGCCCAAGATCGTCCCGAATGGGGTGAACGGACAGTCACTGCAAGTCGAGATTGCCTATCGCGCAGCGGATCTGACCAGCAAGACGGTGCTGCTCGGCCTCCAATTGAGCGTCCAGCCCATCAACCTTCTCAACGCACTGCTGGCCTGGAAAGACGGCGCCTCCGACACCCCGAGCGCGCTGCTGGATCGGGTCGAACGGATTCTCCGCGGTCATTCAACGGCCGACGTGTGACCGGCCCGGTCAGACCTTGGCGCCCAGCCCCGCGATCAGGTTGATCGTCACCGCCAGGACGACCGCCCCGAGGAGGTAGGACAGCAGCGCGTGGCGCAAGACCGTCGCCCTGATCGTGGTCAGCCCGATCTCGGTGTCCGACACCTGGTAGGTCATCCCGACGGTGAAGGCCAGGTAGGCGAAGTCCCGGAAGCGCGGCGGCTCGGGGTCGTGGAAGTTGATGCCGCCCGGTTCGTCCGAGTAGTAGAGCCGCGCGTAGTGCACGGTGTACAGCGTGTGCACGGCGACCCAGGACGCGGCGACGGTCAAGATGCCGAAGACGGCGGCGGCCAGGGCTTCGTGGCCCGCGCGTGACCCGGCGGCCACCACGTAGCCGACCCCGCCCAGGCTCGCGACGCTCGCCGACAGGATGACCGCGTCGGCGATCCACCGGGTCGGGTCCTCCCGCGTCGCCCACCGGCAGGTCTGCTCGGCATCCATGCCGAACACGATGAGCTGCGTCCACACCACGTACGTTCCGGCGGTGACGATCCAGCCGGCCACCGCAAAACGCCAACCGGCGGTGTTGCCCACTACGACGGCGACGGCCACGCCGAGGGCCACGGACACCAAGATCCGGACCGCGCCCGTGTCCCGAAACAACTTCACCAGGGAGTCCACGATCTCGACCTAACCACCAAACGCGGGTCGTCGGACCACGTTCGGGCGCTCATCCGTGTCGACCCGGCCTAGGCATCAGGAGATTGGCAGGTGAGGTCAGTACGATCGGTGCCGTGGCATCCAATGGCCCACGCGACGACTTCCACAACCAGCCGACGCAGCATGGCGACTTCGGTGTGAGCGAACAACCGCCTACCGGCGAGATTCCGGCACCCGGTCCCCCGCCGCACCCGCCGCAGGGGTCCGAGCAGGCCGACGGCGGCGACCCGTTTGACCAGGAGAGCGAGCCGACCCCTTGGTACCGCAAGCCGGCGATGCTGATCGCCTGGCTGGTCTCCGTCGTGGTCCTGATCGGGCTCATCATCTTCGGCGTCATCGAACTCATCCACGGGCAGACCGGTGGCCACGGCCCCAACACGACGACGAGCACGACGCCGGCCACCACCACGACCACGACGACGCCGACGACCACCACGACCACCACCACGTCCTCGCCCGGCAGCAGCGCCCAAGAGCCGCCGGCGCAGCAGCCGACGCAACAGCAGCCCACCGGGGGACAGACCCAGCAGCCCTCGCATCGCCACCATCTGCCGCAGCTGCCGCCGGTAATCACCGTTCCGGGGGTGCCGAATCCGGTCACCGTGCCACCGGGCCTGCGTTAGCGAGTCGTGGCGAGCCCCGCCACGGTTCCATGGCAGCGCGCCGGAGAAGCCCTACACTCGCTGCAATCCACGGTCGCTACGGTGAGGACCACCGTGCGACGGCAACGGGACGACTGACACAGGGGTGCGGGACATGAGCGAGTCGCTCGGCCTATCGATCGGCGTGGCCAAATTGGTAGCGGCCCGCGCGGGCAGCGCTCCGATCACCCGCAGCTCGGTGCTGACCCTGTTCGAGCAGCGGCCCACCGAAGTCGGCCTGCCTGAAGAAAACCCGAACCTGACCGAACCCGGCCTGGTGCTGCGAGGGTTCGTCGAACGCGTCGGCGACCGGGCGCCATTGGTGGCGGCCGACGGCACCAAGTACCTGGGCGCGGCGTTGACGGTCGAGGCGATCGAAGCGATGGCCCGGGCGGTCGGCTACGGTTCACCGATCACCATCGCGGTGCCCGCCTACTGGTCCGACGCCCAGTTCGCGGCGCTGCGGGAGGAGTTCTTCGCCCAGTCGGATCTGGCGCGCGGCGGGGTGGCACCGATGCTGGTTTCCGACGCCACGGCCGCGCTCGCGGCGCTGCGCGGCACTCCGGGATTCGGGGCCGACGGCGTAATCGCCCTGTGCGACTTCGGCGCCGGCGGCACCACCGTCACGCTGATGGATGCCAAGGCCGGCTTTGCGCCCGTCGGCCCTGCCGCGCGGAACACCGACTTCTCCGGCGATGCGATCGATCAGCTGATCCTCGATCACCTGCTGGCCTCCGACGTCAGCACCGCCATGCTCGGCGGGGCAGCACGGGTCGGGTCGCAGGCGCGCCTGCTCGGCGCCTGCCGGCGCGCCAAGGAGCAACTCTCGACGGCCGCGGTGGGCACGATCGCCGGGGCTTCGGGCGACGGCGCCCAGCTGACCCGCACCGAATTCGAGCAACTGCTCGCCGCACCGCTGGACCGGTTCCTCACGTCGGTCGACGAGTCGTTGCGCCGCAACGGAATTGCGAACGCCGGGCTGAGCGCCGTGGCGATCGCCGGCGGTGGCGCGAACATCCCGCTGCTCAAAGCGCGATTGTCGCAGCGCTTCGGGGTGCCGGTGCACAGCACCGCGCAGCCCGCGCTCAGCGCCGCCCTCGGCGCGGCGGTGCTCGGCCCGCACTACGCGTCGGGCGTCGCCCCGACCGCCGCGGCCGCGGCGGTGGAAACACCGACGGAAATGGTCGGCAACGCCGGGCTCGACATGACCCAGGCCGCCTGGGCCGCCCAAGCCACCGACGTCGACGACGCCCTGGCGTGGTCGCAAGACGCCGACAACGACGAGCCGGTGCCCTACACCGGCCGCGACGCCACCGGCGAATACGCCAACGAGGCAAGGGAATTCGACGACGCGACCGGCAGCCGCTACGCCACCGCCCAGGGGCGGCTGCCCTGGTACAAACGCACGGCGCTGGTGTTGAGCGTGGCCGGAGCGGGCGCGGCCGTGCTGGTGGCCCTGATCTTGGCGATCAACCTGTTGCTCACCAAGTCCACCCCCGTCACCCCGGGGCCTTCGACCAGCCCGGCACCGCCGCAAACGGTCACCATCACCGGACCCAACGACAGCACCACCGTCACGGTGATCCCCGCGCCCCCGCCGCCGCCCACCGAGGCGCCGGCCACCACCACGACGCCCGCGCCGGAGCCGTCGACGACAACCACGACGACGGCGCCGCCGAGCACGACGACCACCACCGCGCCGCCCACCACGACGTCGCAGGCGTCCACCACCGCGGCGCCGACGACCACCCGCACGCGGCCGTTCCCGCCCATCTTTCAACCGCCGTTCGGGCACTGACGAGCCGAATTACGCCCGGGCCGCCAAAGACCCCCGGCAAAAGGTCAATTAGCGAAATTTGGTGGCGCTCATCACTTCGACAGGCGTCACATTGGGTGAGTGGGTACTAATCAGCAGGCCAGAGGCACCGGTGAACTGCCAAGTTAGGGCAGCCTTTCTCGCGCTGAAAGCCGCGGAGATGTAACTATGAGCGGGGCTTAAGCAGGCAAATAAGCACAGGCCGAATTTATCTATGCATTGGGGAGACCTTCTGTGACAACGCAGATGCTCATCAGGCTGATCGTGGGCATGGGCATGACGCTGGTCGTGGCCGCACTCGCCGCACGGCGTGTCCTGTGGCTGTTCAAGCTGATCACGTCCGGCAAGCCGGCCCCGGGACACACCGACGAGCCGGCCAAACGCGTCTGGGCCGAGGTCTCCGAGGTGTTCGGTCAGCGCAAGCTGTTGAAGTGGTCGATCCCCGGCCTGGCGCACTTCTTCACCATGTGGGGATTCTTCATCCTGCTCACGGTCTACATCGAGGCCTACGGGCTGCTGTTCCAGGACAACTTCCACATCCCGATCATCGGTCGCTGGGACGTGCTGGGCTTCCTGCAGGACTTCTTCGCGACCGCGGTCTTCCTCGGCATCGTCACCTTCGCCATCATCCGGTTGATGCGCAGCCCGAAGGAGATCGGACGTCAGTCACGGTTCTACGGCTCGCATACCGGCGGTGCCTGGCTGGTGCTGTTCATGATCTTCAACGTCGTCTTCACCTACGTGTTCGTGCGCGGAGCCGCGGTCAACAACGGCACGCTGCCCTACGGCAACGGCGCCTTCCTGTCGCAGCTGTTCGGCGCCATCCTGCGCCCGCTTGGTCAGCCCGCCAACGAGATCATCGAGACGACGGCGCTGCTGCTGCACATCTTGGTCATGCTGGCGTTCCTGATCATCGTGCTGCACTCCAAGCACATGCACATCTTCACGGCGCCCATCAACGTCATCTTCAAGCGGCTGCCCAACGGCCTGGGCCCGCTGCTGCCGCTGGAGCACGACGGCAAGCCGATCGACTTCGAAAACCCGCCGGACGACGCCGAATTCGGCCGCGGCAAGATCGAGGACTTCAGCTGGAAGGCCATGCTGGACTTCGCCACTTGTACCGAGTGCGGGCGCTGCCAGTCCCAGTGCCCGGCGTGGAACACCGGCAAGCCGCTGTCGCCCAAGCTCGTCATCATGGACTTGCGCGACCACTGGATGGCCAAGGCGCCCTACATCCTCGGTGACAAGGAGAGCCCGCTCGAGAGCACACCGGAGGGCGGAGTCGGCGAGAAACTGTCCGGCGAGAAGCACGCCGAGGTCCACCACGTGCCCGAGTCGGGCTTCGGCCGCGTCATGGGGTCCGGCCCCGAGCAGGCCACCCGGCCGCTGGTCGGCACCGAGGAACAGGGCGGCGTCATCGACCCCGACGTGCTGTGGTCCTGCGTGTCCTGCGGCGCCTGCGTCGAGCAGTGCCCGGTGGACATCGAGCATGTCGATCACATCATCGACATGCGCCGCTACCAGGTGATGATGGAATCCGAGTTCCCCTCGGAGCTGTCGGTGCTGTTCAAGAACCTGGAAACCAAGGGCAACCCGTGGGGCCAGAACGCGTCGGACCGCACCAGCTGGATCGACGAGGTCGACTTCGACGTGCCGGTCTACGGCGAGGACGTCGACAGCTTCGACGGCTACGAGTACCTGTTCTGGGTGGGTTGCGCCGGCGCCTACGACGACAAGGCCAAGAAGACCACCAAGGCCGTCGCCGAGCTGCTGGCCATCGCCGGGGTGAAGTACCTGGTGCTCGGCACCGGCGAGACCTGCAACGGCGACTCCGCGCGCCGCTCGGGCAACGAGTTTCTGTTCCAGCAGCTCGCCCAGCAGGCCGTCGAGACGCTGGACGGACTGTTCGAGGGCGTGGAAACCGTCGACCGCAAGATCGTCGTCACCTGCCCGCACTGCTTCAACACCCTGGGCCGCGAGTACCGCCAGCTCGGCGCGAACTACTCGGTGCTGCACCACACCCAGCTGCTCAACCGCCTGATCCGGGACAACAAGCTGGTGCCGGTAACGCCGGTGTCCCAGGACATCACCTATCACGATCCCTGCTACCTGGGCCGGCACAACAAGGTCTACGAGGCGCCGCGTGAGCTGATCGGGGCCGCGGGGGCGAACCTGACCGAGATGCCACGCCACGCCGAGCGCAGCTTCTGCTGCGGTGCCGGCGGCGCGCGGATGTGGATGGAAGAGCACATCGGCAAGCGCATCAACCACGAACGCGTCGACGAGGCGCTGGCCACCGGGGCCGCCACCATCGCCACCGGCTGCCCCTTCTGCCGAGTGATGGTGACCGACGGTGTCAACGACCGTCAGGAAGAGGCCGGCCGCAGCGGTGTCGAGGTGCTCGATGTCGCGCAGATCCTGCTGGGATCCCTCGAGTACGACAAGGCGACGCTGCCGGAGAAGGGCACGGCCGCCAAGGAGGCCTCCGAAAGGGCCGAAGCGCGCGCGGCCGAGGCGCCCAAGGCCTCGACGGCCACCGCGACCGCCCCCGCCGAGGCACCGGCCGAGGAGGCACCCGCCGAGGAGGCACCCGCCGAGCCGGCCCCGAAGGCGCAGACCGCGGCCGCCCCCGCCAAGGGGCTGGGCATCGCCGGCGGGGCGAAGAAGCCGGGCGCCAAGAAGGCGGCGGCCGCACCGGCCGCAGAGGCCAAGGCGGACACCGCCGCACCCGTGAAGGGGCTGGGCATCGCCGGCGGCGCCAAGCGACCCGGCGCGAAGAAGGCCGCACCGGCCGCCGAGGCCGCCAAGACCGAGGCACCGGCCGAAGGCGGCGAAGCCAAGGCACCCGCCGGCCCGGTCAAGGGCCTGGGGCTGGCCGCGGGCGCCAAGCGACCCGGCGCCAAGAAGGCGGCATCGGCCGCCGCCAAGGCCGAGGCGCCCAAGGCCGAAGCCACCTCGGAAGCGGCCCCCGAAGCCGAGACCGAGACCAAGGCCGAAGCCAAGGCACCCGCGGCGCCGGTCAAGGGGCTGGGCATCGCCGCGGGCGCCAAGCGGCCCGGCGCCAAGAAGGCGGCGCCAAAGGCCGACGCCCCCAAGGCGGAAGCGCCCAAGGCGGAAGCCCCTGAAGCGGAAGCGCCCAAGGCGGAGGCTGCCAAGGCCGAAGCCGAGCCGGCGCCGAAAGCGGAGCCGGCAAAGGAGACCAACGGCGACGATGCACCGTCGCAGCCACCGGTCAAAGGCCTGGGCATCGCCCGTGGGGCGCGTCCCCCGGGCAAGCGCTGACCTGTGTCTTTGCCGCGTGATAGCAAATTTCAGTGGACAGTGATGGCACCATTAGTGGTGTGACCACCCATCACCTGCCCCTGCACGCGTCGGCTCATCACCGGCCGCAACGCAGTTTTGCGCAGTCGTCGAAGCTCCAGGACGTCCTGTACGAGATCCGCGGGCCGGTGCACGCCCAGGCCGCGCGGCTGGAGGCCGAGGGGCATCGCATCCTCAAGCTCAACATCGGCAACCCGGCGCCGTTCGGCTTCGAGGCGCCCGACGTGATCATGCGCGACATGATCCAGGCCCTGCCGTACGCCCAGGGCTACTCCGACTCGCAGGGCATCCTGCCCGCCCGCCGGGCCGTGGTGACCCGCTACGAGTTGGTCGACGGATTTCCCCGCTTCGACGTCGACGACGTCTATCTGGGCAACGGGGTGTCCGAGCTGATCACCATGACCCTGCAGGCCCTGCTCGACAACGGCGACGAGGTGCTGATCCCGTCGCCCGACTACCCGCTGTGGACGGCGTCGACCTCCCTGGCGGGCGGCACGCCCGTGCACTACCTGTGCGACGAGACGCAGGGCTGGCAGCCCGACATCGCCGACATGGAGTCCAAGATCACCGAGCGGACCAAGGCGCTGGTAGTGATCAACCCAAACAACCCCACCGGCGCGGTCTACACCAGCGAAGTCCTCACCCAGATAGTCGATCTGGCGCGCAAGCACGAGCTGCTGCTGCTCGCCGACGAGATCTACGACAAGATCCTCTACGACGACGCCAAGCACATCAACCTCGCCACGCTGGCGCCGGACATGCTGTGCCTGACCTTCAACGGCCTGTCCAAGGCCTACCGGGTGGCCGGCTATCGGGCCGGCTGGCTGGCAATCACCGGGCCCAAGGACCACGCCAGCAGCTTCATCGAGGGAATCAACCTGCTGGCCAATATGCGCCTGTGCCCCAATGTTCCGGCGCAGCACGCGATCCAGGTGGCCCTGGGCGGCTATCAGAGCATCGACGACCTGGTGCTGCCGGGCGGCCGGTTGCTCGAGCAACGCGACGTCGCATGGACCAAGCTCAACGAGATTCCGGGCGTGTCCTGCGTCAAACCGGCCGGTGCGCTTTATGCGTTCCCCCGGCTGGACCCCGAGGTCTATGACATCGACGACGACGAACAGCTCGTCCTCGATCTGCTGCTGCAGGAGAAGATTCTGGTCACCCAGGGGACCGGCTTCAATTGGCCGGCACCGGATCACCTGCGCATCGTGACGCTGCCCTGGGCCCGCGATCTGGCGGCCGCGATCGAGCGGTTGGGCAATTTCCTGGTCGGCTATCGACCGTAGGCACCGGCGCGGGCGCCTCTAGTCTCGACCGGGTGACCCACTCGCACTCGCACAGCCTGCCGCCGGGCCCGTCCGCCGTCGATCCGTTGCCCGCCAGGATCGTCGTGGGGTTGTTGGTCGCGATCGGCGTGGCGGTCGCCGTCGGGGCGATCGTGTTGTGGCCCAGCCGGCAGCACGTCGACATCCCGATGCCGCTGCAGAACGCCGCCGGCGGCGCGGTGAGCACGCAGGCCGGGCACGTGTTGTCCAGCGGGATGGGCGACTGCGGCAGCGCGTCGGTCAGCCAGGTTCTCACCGGCGCGCCGCAACAGGCGCCGCCCGGCGCGGGACGCTGCGTGCTGACCCAGGTGTCGATCGACTCCGGCCCCAACGCCGGCGCCCAGACGCTGCTGGAGTCCTCCCCCGGCCCGGGACAGCCGAAATTCGCGGTGGGCGACCGCATTCGGCTCGTCCGCCAGGTCGACGACCAGGGCGCCACCAGCTACGCGTTCTACGACTTCGAACGTGGTTGGGCGCTCGCCGGTTTGGCGATCGCGTTCGCGGTGGTGATCGTGGCGGTGGCGCGGTGGCGCGGGCTGCTGGCCCTGGTGGGCATCGTGGTCGCGTTCGTGGTTTTGGTGACGTTTTTGCTGCCGGCGCTGCGCGACGGCGCGCCGGCGGTGCCGGTGGCGCTGGTCGCGTCGGCGGCCATCCTGTACGCGGTCATCTATCTCGCCCACGGGGTCAACCTGCGGACCAGCGCCGCGCTGCTGGGCACCCTGGCGGCCCTGCTGCTGGCCGCCGGATTATCTTGGGCGGCAATACAACTGGCGCAGCTGACCGGCTTGTCCGACGAGCAGAACAGCACGGTCAGCGCGTATCTGGGCAGCGTGTCGATCGGCGGCCTGCTGCTGGCCGGCTTCATCATCGGGTCACTCGGTGTACTCAACGACGTGACGGTGACCCAGGCCTCGACGGTGTTCGAGCTCGCCCACCTCGGCGGCTCGCGGCGGGCGATCTTCGTCGGCGCCATTCGGGTGGGGCGCGATCACATCGCCAGCACGGTCTACACCCTGGTGCTGGCTTACGCGGGTAGTTCGCTGCCGCTGCTGTTGCTGTTCAGCGTGGCCAACCGCTCGTTGACCGACGTGTTGACCAGCGAGAGCGTGGCCATCGAGATCGCCCGCTCCGCGGTGGGCGGCATGGCGTTGGCGTTGTCGGTACCGCTGACGACGGCGATCGCCGCGGTGCTGGCCAAACCTACTGAAATCGGCTCCGCTCCAACAGATCCAGCAGATAGCCGCCGTAGCCGGACTTGAGCAGGCTCTGGGCGCGCTCGGCCAGCTCGTCGTCGGTGATCCAGCCACGCCGCCACGCCACTTCCTCGGGCACGCTGACCTTCAGGCCCTGCCGGCGTTCCAGGGTGCGCACGAAGTCGCTGGCATCCAGCAGCGAGTCGAACGTCCCGGTGTCCAGCCAGGCCGTGCCGCGGGCCATCACCTCGACCGAGAGCCGGCCCCGGTTCAGGTAGATCTGGTTGACCTCGGTGATCTCGTACTCGCCGCGCGCCGATTTCTTGAGACCCTTGGCGATTTCGATCACGTCGTTGTCGTAGAAGTACAAACCCGGCACCGCGTAATTGGATTTGGGTGTCTTGGGCTTCTCCTCCAGCGACAGCGCCCTGCCGTCGTCGCTGAATTCGACGACACCGTAAGCCGACGGGTTGGCCACCCAGTACGCGAAAACCGCTCCGCCGCTGATGGATTGAAAGCGGCTCAGGCTGGTACCCAGGCCCGGGCCGTAGAAGATGTTGTCGCCCAACACCAATGCCACCGGCTCGTTGCCGATGTGGTCGGCACCCAGCACGAACGCCTGGGCCAGGCCGTCGGGCTTTTCCTGCGTCACGTAGGTGATCTTGACGCCGAATTGCGAGCCGTCGGCCAGCAGCCGCTGGAAGCCCGCCGCGTCGTGCGGGGTGGTGATCACCAGGATGTCGCGGATGCCGGCCATCATCAGGGTGGACAGCGGGTAGTAGACCATCGGTTTGTCGTAGACCGGCAGCAACTGCTTGCTGATGCCCGTGGTGATGGGATGCAGGCGGGTGCCCGACCCGCCGGCCAGGATGATTCCGCGCATGGATAGCTCCTAATGCCTTGATCGGCCCTACTCGACGGCGTCGGACGCGGTGAGCTCGGTGGCCGCCAGCGCCGAGGCCAGGCTGTCGTGCCGGAACACCGAGGTGACGTGGTCGCGCACGACGCGAAACGCCAACGCGTTGGTGGCCGCCTCCGGACCGTCGGGGCTGGTCGCTTTCTGTTCGGCGACGACGATGCCGTCGTGCACGTACAGCTGGCCGAGCTGGGTGCTCGCCCGGTGCGAGCCGGCCCAGGTGCGCAGCGCCTCGTGGCCCTGTGCGGCTCCGTGCGCGTCGCCAATCTCGATGTCATCGCTGGACAGCGCGGTCAACGTCTCGAGGTCCGCGGCGTTGAGGGCGTCATGCCATGCCAGAACGGTGGCGATCTCCGATGTGGTCATGGTGTGCAAATTACCGTGCGGCCCCGCGGCTAGAGAGGCGTACGGTCCAACCAGCGCTTCCACACGCCGTCGTCGCCGAACAGCTCGACGCCCGTGTCGGCCACCGGCCGCCGGCGCAGGAGCGCCAGCAGCAGCTCGGTCGCGCCCCCGCGCAGCGCGGCGCTGCCCTTGCCGTGCTGGTGTGACCAGGCGACCCGGCCGTCTTCAACGGTGATCGTCCATTCGCCGGCCTCCCCCAGCCCGGGATCGGTGGCGTGCAGGTGCAGGGTGTCACCCTCCTCGAGCGGTAGCGGCGCGCCCTGGGCGCCCGCCTGGATCGCCACCCGCTCCAGCCATTCGGTGATGCCGTCGGCCGCCACCTCGGCGTCCAGGGTGTATTCGGCGCCCAGCGCGATCACCGCGTCGGCCCGATGCACCGCGACCTCGTGCAACCGGCGCCGGACCCACCAGTTCGCCGGGCGCGACCCCAGAAACGTCCAGACCGGCGTTTGGACCCCGGTCAGTTCGACGGCGTCGATCAGCCGCTGGGCGCCGCCGTGCAGCCACGGGATGGCACCGGCGGGATCCGGCGGCGGCTTGCCGCCCTCCACCGTGCGGGGGTCGAGGTAGCTGTCGAGGCGCTGACTCACGATCTGCGCCGCCCAGCGATCGCCGCGCCCGACGTGGCGGAAGAGCTGGCGCAGGGTCCAGTCCGGGCAGGTGGGGACCGGCGTGGACTCGTCGACATCGCGGAAGAGCTCCCCGAAGGCGCGGTTCTCGTCGAGGAATTTTCCGGCATAGTCCACGCGGGTCAGGCTACTCGCCGGGCCGCGCGCCCTGCGGTCCCGCGTGCCTTGCGGCGACACCGGCGCGCACTGCAGACTCGTCGTCGATGTCCGGCCCGCCGAATGCCCTTGTCCCCGAGAGGTGCTCATGCCCGACGCCAATGTGAGCCTTCCGGTCGCCCGCACGGCAATTCGCGAGTTCTGGGAGCGCGAGGGTGCGCAATACGACCAGCGGGCCGCCCACGGCATCTCCTCGGAACCCGAACGTCGACGGTGGACGGACGCCCTGAGTCCGATCCCGCCGGCTTCCCGCGTGCTCGACGTCGCCACGGGCACCGGCTTTGTCGCGCTGTTGCTGGCCGAGCTGGGCCACCAGGTGACCGGCGTCGACGCATCCGCGGCCATGTTGGCGCACGCTCGCGCCAAGGCCGCCGACGGCCGGGTGGCGGTCACGTTCGTCGAGGGCATGACCGAGAAGCTGCCGTTCGCCGACGCCAGTTTCGATGCCGTGACGGCCCGGCACTTCATCTGGACGGTGCTCGAGCCGCGGCGGGCCTTCGCCGAATGGCGCCGGGTGCTGGCCCCGCGTGGGCTGGTGATCGCCGACATTTCGCTGAATCCCCATGTGGCCGGGCATCACTACGCCGACGACGTCGCTGCCAGCCTGCCATTCCGTGAGATCCCGGATCCGGCACCGGTTGCCGACGCGCTGCGCTCGGCCGGGTTCGACGACGTCGACGTCGAGCTCTTCGACGACGGCGGCGAATACCCCCGCGCGGTGCTGTACGCCCGCACATGTTCGACTGAACCTGTTGTGCGGCAAGCTAATTGACATCGCGCGGCATGCGCGCCGGCATCCGACGGTGAATCGTTTGCGTTCAATCTGATTCCAACCGTCGCCGGCCGCGGGAAACCGCGCTGAGCTGGGCGGGCGCCGCCGAAGATCCCCGTGGCGGGAAGGGCTGCGCTCGACCGCGACCCGGCACTGCAACGAAGATGGGGCGCGCGGGCGATCGTCGTCGCTGCGGTCTCTTTGTGCCCCACTCGCGCCGCTCATTTCGCCCGTCACGACGCTTGCGCGTGGACCCGGCCGGCCGACCATCGGAGACCCTCAATGACGATCGCAGCGCAGGGCAGCACCGATCTTTCGGCCCCGCCCGGCGGCGCGGAAGCCGGACCCGGCATGCGCCGGGTGGCCCTGGCCAGCCTCGCCGGCAGCGTGCTGGAGTGGTACGACTTCTTCCTCTACGGCTTCGCGGCCACCCTGGTCTTCGGTCCGCTGTTCTTCCCGCGCGCCTCCTCGACGGCCGGAGTGCTTGCCGCGCTTGGCACTTTCGCCGTCGGCTTCGTCGCCCGGCCGCTGGGCGGCGTGTTGTTCGGGCACCTGGGCGATCGCCTCGGGCGCAAGAAGATGCTGGTGGCCACGCTGTTGATCATGGGGATCCCGTCCTTTCTGATCGGACTGCTCCCCAGCTACGCCGCGATCGGCTGGGCGGCGCCCGCCTTGCTGGTGCTGTTGCGTTTCCTGCAGGGCGTCGGGCTGGGCGGTGAGTGGGCCGGGGCGGTGCTGGTGGTCACCGAGACCAGCCCCCAACACCGCAGCGGCTTTTGGGGATCGCTGGTGCAGACGGGCTCGGCCGTCGGCCAGGGGTTGGCCACCGGATCGCTGTTCATCCTGGCCTCGACGCTCAGCGCGCACAGCTTTGTGACCTGGGGCTGGCGGGTGCCGTTCCTGTTCGGCCTCGCGCTCGGTGTCGTGGGCCTGTTCATCCGGTTGCGGGTGATCGAGTCACCCGAGTTCACCGCGCTGCGGCGCAGCGGCGAGCTGTCACCGTTCCCGTTGCGCGAGGCGGTTCGCCAGCACGGCCGCACGATGCTGATCTGCTTTGCGGTCTATCTCGGCGGCGTGACGGTCCCGTTCTTCATCGAGACCGTGTTCCTCACCGGCTACGGCACCAAAACCCTTGGCCTGTCGTCATCTTCGGTGCTGCTGGGCATCTCGGCCGTGCACGTCACCGTGTTCTGGGCGTTGACCGTACTGGGCGGTTGGCTCGCCGATCGCTACGGCGCAGACAAGGTGATCCGCGGCGGCCTGCTCGCACTGCTGACGCT
This sequence comes from Mycobacterium sp. 1165196.3, assembly GCF_001673415.1. NCBI lineage: Bacteria > Bacillati > Actinomycetota > Actinomycetes > Mycobacteriales > Mycobacteriaceae > Mycobacterium > Mycobacterium sp. 1165196.3. Next base: position 16,677 of record NZ_LZLU01000029.1, read on the forward strand.
GCCCGCTGCGGGGCTGCTGGCGGTGCTGGCCGCCTCGGCGACGCTGCCGTCGCTGCTGACAACCGAGGTGCTGATCGGCGCGCCGCTGTGGGTCGTCTGGGGCGCGCTGCCCAAATACCTCGCCGAGTCCTTCCCCGCCCGGGTGCGCTACACCGGAATGTCGTTGTCCGGCCAGAGCTCCACTATCATCGGCGGGCTCATTCCGCTGCTGCTCACCTCGGTGGTGGCCCACTACGGCGGGGCGTTGTGGCCGGTCGCGGTGACCACCACCGCCGTGGCGGCTATCGGCCTGGTCGCGTCGCAGGTGGGCTCACCGGCCCACGCCCGCGAGCGGGTGTCAGGCAGCCCCGAAGAACTCGCCCTCTAGCGGCTCCGAGCGGCGTCCGTCGGGCCCCACCGGGATGTCGCCGACCAGCGTGATGCGGTGCAGCACCCGCTCCTGGCCCAGGTGCTCGTAATCGCGCGGGGCGAGGTGCAGCGTGGCCCGATTGTCCCAGAACGCAACGCTTCCCGGCTCCCACTTGAACCGGACCGAGTACTCCGGCCGGGCGATCTGCTCGAACAACAGGTCCAGGACGTACCGGCTTTCCCGGGGTGACAGGTCGACGATCTCCCGGGTGAAGAACTGATTGACGTAGACCACCTTCTCGCCGGTCTCGGGATGCACCCGGACCACCGGATGGATCGACGCCAGCGGATTGCTGCGCACCAGGTCCCCGATCTTGGCGCCGCTGCGCTCGAAGGACAAGGTGGCGCCGAACCGGTGCTCGGCGCGCAGCCCGTCGATGAATTCGCGAATCAACGGCGAAAGGCCTTGGTAGACGGCCGCCACATTGGTGAACAGCGTGTCACCGCCGAAGGGCGGGACCACTTCGGCGCGCAGTATCGAATGCGACGGCGGGTTGATCAGAGGTGTCACATCGGCATGCCAGTTGGGGCCGTTCCAGCCCTCCTTGTGCCGGTACTCCGAACCGTACCGGCGGTCGTAGGCGGTCGGCGACACGGTATGGATCTGCGGGAAACCCGCGGGCGCGGAATCGCCTTCGTAGGGATGGGCCGAGGTGACCTCACCGAATTGGGCACCGAAAGCGATCTGCGTGGCGTGGTCGAGTTCCTGGTCGCGGAAGAACACCACCTTCCACCTGTGCAGGGCCGACCGGATGACGTCCTTTTCCGCTTCGCTCAGCGGCGCGGCCAGGTCGACGCCGTCGATCACGGCTCCCGTCCAGCCCGACAGCGGAACGACTTCGATATTGGTTTCGGTGGCAGCGGTCGTCGTCAAATCGCTCAATCCTGTCAAGTGTTTGAAAATGCATGCGGTATAGCCTTTTTGAGGCTATCGACAATGCCACCACCGGCAAGCGTTTGTATCGTGCTGAAGGAAAGCCCGCAGCGCTCGGCGTTAGGGCCGCGGCGCGCCCAGGCGGTAGACCCGCCAGCCCGCCCGCTGCCAGCGGGCGGCGTCCAGGCAGTTGCGGCCGTCCACGATGACGCGGGCGCGGACCCGGTCGGCCAGGTCGTCGGGATCCATGTCGACGAACTGGCGCCATTCGGTGAGCACCAGCACCGCATCGGCGCGCTCGCAGGCCTCTTCGACCGAGACCGCGTAGTTCAGCGTCGGGAATAGTCGCTGCGCGTTGTCCAGGGCCTTGGGGTCATAGACGTTGACGGCGGCCCCGTTGAGCTGCAGCTGGCCCGCGACGTTGAGCGCGGGTGAGTCACGCACATCGTCGGATTCGGGTTTGAAGGCGGCACCGAGGACGGCGATGTTGGCGCCCAGCAGCGAGCCGCCGCAGGCCGCGCTGGCCAGTTCTACCATTCGGGTGCGGCGGCGCATGTTGATGCTGTCGACCTCGCGCAGGAACGTCAGCGCCTGGTCGGCGCCCAGCTCGCCGGCGCGCGCCATGAAGGCCCGGATGTCCTTGGGCAGGCAGCCTCCGCCGAAACCCAAACCGGCATTGAGGAATTGGCGTCCGATCCGTGGGTCGTAGCCGAGCGCATCGGCCAGCAGGCTGACGTCCGCGCCGGCCGCCTCGCACACCTCGGAAATGGCGTTGATGAACGAAATCTTCGTTGCTAGAAAGGCATTGGCGGAAACCTTGACCAGCTCCGCGGTCTGCAGATCCGTCACCAGGAACGGCACCCCGGCGTCGAGCAGCGGACCGTACAGCTCGCGAACGGCGGCCTCGGCGCGCGTCGAATCCGGTTTGATGCCCAGCACGATCCGGTCCGGGTTGAGGGTGTCCTGCACGGCGTAGCCTTCGCGAAGGAACTCCGGGTTCCAAGCGATTTCGACGTCGACCCCTTGGGGAGCCAGCCCGGCGGCCCGCTGGTTGAGCTCGGCCGCGGTGCCCACCGGAACCGTCGACTTGCCGACCAGCACCGCCGAGGTCGTCAGCCGCGGCACCAGCGCATCGATGACGGCATACACGTGGCGCAGATCAGCGCCGTATTCGCCCTTCTTCTGCGGGGTGCCTACGCCCAGGAAGTGCACGTCGGCGAAGTCGGCGGCCGCGTCGTAGTCGGTGCTGAACCGTAGCCGGCCGGCGGCCAGGTTCTCCTGCAACAGCTTTCGCAGGCCTGGCTCGTAGAAGGGGATGTCGCCCCCGGCGAGCTTGGCCACCTTGCCGGGGTCGATGTCGATCCCGAGCACGTCGTGTCCCAGAGCCGCCATCCCAACCGCGTGGGTGGCACCGAGGTAACCCGTGCCGAACACGGTGCATCGCATACAACCGGTGTAGGCGGCCCCGATGAGCTGACTGCATCGCAGGGCTAATCGGGAGGCAAACGGCAGATGACAGATGGCTGCCGTCAGGCCCTAGGCGCTCGCTGGGGGTTAGTGGCGACCGAAACCGCCGTGACCTCCGCCGAAGCCGGGGAAGCCGCCACCGCCGCCGCCGTGGCCACCGCCGCCGCCGGGGAGTCCGGGGAAGCCGCCGCCGCCACCACCGTGTCCGCCGCCACCGTGCGGCCCGTCGTCACCGCCGCCGTGCGGACCGAAGCCGCCTCCGGGGGGTCCACCAAAGCCCGGTCCGCCAAGGCCCGGGATCGGCAGCGGGATGGGCACCGGGATAGGCGCCACCGCGGGCGGAGGGGGCGGCGGAGCCACCGGCACCGGAGCGGGAGCCTCCGGCACCGGCACGGGTGCGGGAGCCGCCGGCGCGGGAGCCGGAGCGGGCGCCTCGGGGGCGGGAGCGGGCGCCGGGGCGGCCGCCGGAGCTGGAGCGGGCGCCTCGGGCGCCGGAGCGGGTGCCGCGGGCGCGGGTGCCTGCTCGGGAGCGGGAGCCGCGGGCGCCGGAGCCGGCCGGGTGGGCGCCACCACGACGTTCTGATTCGGGCTGGGCCGCACGTTGGCCGTCGGCCGGATGGCGATGGCCAACGACACGACCAGCGCCACCACGCCGATGACGAAGATCGCCGCCACCGCGCTTCCGACCAGCCGGAACGAGCTGCGCTCGTGGTAGTCCGCGTCGACCAGCGCCGTCGCGGCGGTCTGCGAGCCGGTGAAGAACTCGTCGGGATCGTCGGGCACGGCGCTGTAGGCGAGTCCGTCCGCGCCGGCCTCACCCGGGGTTTCGAAGTAGCCCGGCGCAACGGCCAACGGGTTGATCGCGCCGGTGCCGGGATCCTGCGCGTAGGCCAGGGCCGCGGTGGACGACGAGAACAGCGGGGCGTTCGCCGACGCCAGCGCCGCGCCGCGGGCCAGGGCCGTGTCCGGCTCCTCGGGCGCCGTCAGCGGCAGCGTGGTCGCCGCCTCGAGGGCGGGCTTGATCATCGGGATGTCGATGCCGGAGCCGACGACGAACACGGCGTCCGGGCGCGTCTCCAGGTTCTCCGCGCTGGACACCATCGCGGCCAGCTGGGCGACGGCCGCCTCGTCGTCGGCGGGCAGGGCCTGCCGCTGGACGTCGGCGACGGATCCGTCGGCGCTATTGACGACCGCCAGCGTCGCGGTGTCGGGCTCGATGTAAAGCAACGCCGTATTCGCGTAGTTGGTCTGGTGGCCCACCGCCTGCGCCAGCGCGGCCGCGGCCAAGAAGGCGGAGACGAGCATCACATTTTCGACCTTGTGAGCCGCCAGCTTGTCGCGCAGCGCGGCGGCCTCGAGCGGGTCGGTGAACGTGACGCCGGTCGACGCCAGTTGATAGCCGCCCTCTGCCGCGCCCTGACGGGTCCCCAAGATGGCCGAAACTACCTGGTCCGAGGCGGTTACCGTTGCTGCATCGGCAGCGGCGGCGACGTCGAAATTGTCTTCGTCGACGGTCGCGCCGTCGCCGTTTTCCCCCTCGACCAGCACCATCCGGACTGCCGTCGGCGCCATCGACACACCAAGTACGGTGTCCAAAGCTCCTCCAATAGTCGGTTGCTAGCCAATAACGGTGAGGGCGGGCTCGTCGCACGAATTGGTGGCGCGAGAGATCGCTTGGTCCCCACCGTTATTCCCCTAGTAACCCGATTTTACGCTCGTTCGCCGCCGCGGGGGTGGCGCGGGACCGGGCCTCGGCCGGCCTACGGGGAAGGAATCCCAGGCCCCAGATGGCGGTGCAGCCAGTCGTCCAGGTTGTGGTGGTCGCCGGAATGCGGTGAGGGCTGCGGCGGCGACTCGGGCGCCGGGGGCGGTGCCGCCGGGGCGGCGGGCGGCGGGGGCGGTCCCGGTCGGCTGGCGTCCGGATGCTGCGGGGCGACGACGTTCGTGCCGACGTCGGGCCGCTGGTCGGCGGGCGGCCGGTTCCCGAAGATCAGTGCCAGCGTCAACGCCGCGACGCCGCCGAGGAACACCGCCGCGACGGCGGCGATGGTCAGGATCGACTTGCGGCTGCGGCGCTGCTGCGCCGGGGTGCCCGAGAGCCGGTGGGCGTCGGAGGCCGGGTCGTCCTCGGCGCTGTAGGCGAGCTCGGCCGCCGCGGCCGAGGCGGTCTGCGTGGCGCTCATCGCGACCGTTCGCGGCGCGCCCAGCTTCGCGTTCGCCGCGGCCAGCGAGGCGCCGCGCGCCAGGGCCATCTCGGGTTCCTCGGGCGTCGTCACCGACAGGGCGGTCGCCGCCTCGAGCGTGGGTTTGATGGAGGGAATGTCGACCTCCGAGCCGACCAGGAACAACCCGTCGGGCCGCGCGCTCATCGACTCGGCGTCCGAGACCATCGCGGCGAGTTTCGCTAGTGCGGCGTCGTCGTCGCCGGGCAGCGGGTGCCGATGCACGTCGGTGACCGTCCCGTGCGAGGTGTCGACGACAGCCAGGGTCGCGCTGTCCGGTTCGACGAGCAGCAGCGCCGTGCGGGCCCAGTTGGTCGCGCTGCCCATGGCCTGCGCCAGCGCTGCGGCGGCCATGACCGCCGAGACCAGCATGACGTTCTCGATCTTTCGCGCGGCCAACGCGTCTCGCAGTGCCGCCGCCTTGACGGGGTCGGTCCAGCTCACTCCGCTGGACTTGAGCCGATACCCGCCTTGGGCCGCGCTGTCCCGGGTTCCGAGAATGGCCGCGACGACGTGATTGGCTGCGGCGATGGGGGTTTCGTGGCCGGCGACATCGAAACCGTCCTGATCGACCGTCACCCCGCTCGCGGCTTCGCCTTCGACGAGCACCATGCGGACGGTCTCAGGTGCCATAGACACGCCAAGTACGACGTCCACCACTCCTCCACATCGTCCGAAATTGGTAGCCCTGCCCAGATCCGCCACCCTAGCGCGCCGGGTTCGGCCCGCCCGGGAACCGCGAGGGCGCTATCGGTGGCCGAAGCCGTGACCACCGCCGAAGCCGTGGCCGCCAAACCCGTGACCACCACCGAATCCGTGACCCCCGAAGGGTCCGTGGCCGCCGAAGGGTCCGTGACCGCCGAACGGGCCGTGACCGAACGGGCCCTGACCGCCGAGGGGCCCGTGACCGCCGCCCAGTCCGGGTACCGGCAGGCGGGGCGGCGGAACGAACACCGGCGGGGGCATGTCCCCACACCACCGGCGGGCGGTCCCAGCGGCGGGCTTGGCGGCTTCGGCGGTGGTCACGCTCCGGCTCCCGGCGGCGGCGGTGGCTTCGGCGGTGGTCACGCTCCGGCTCCCGGCGGCGGCGGCGGTGGCTTCGGCGGTGGTCACGCTCCGGCTCCCGGCGGCGGCGGCGGCTTCGGCGGTGGTCACGCTCCGGCTCCCGGCGGCGGCGGTGGCCTCGGCGGCTTCGGCGGCGGTCACAGCGGCGGCGGCTTCGGTGGTGGTGGCGGCTTCGGCGGTGGTCACAGCGGCGGCGGTGGCGGCCTCGGCGGCGGAGGCGGCGGCGGACACCACTAGTCCGGTTTGCCAACTAACACACAGCAACCGGCGCCTACTTCTCCCAAGAACACGCGCGTAGGGTCGGGGTATTGAGGCCGGCAAAAAGATGCCGCCTCTGCCGCCAGAATTTCATCAGCCCAGCAACATGTGCGGGCATGCGGCCCGCGCTCTGCGGTGACAGAAATCCTTGGTGATCACTGAACAGTGGTGTTGCCGACGGGGGGCGTCGAGCGACACGAATTGGGCAGAGGGAGCTTAAGCGGTGGTGGGCATCGTGCTTGGCGTCTCGATGACGCCGACGAAGGTGCGCATGGTCCTGGTCGAAGGGGAGAGCGCCGACGGAGTCACCGTCGACGAGGACGACTTCGACGTCGACACCCAACGCACCGTCGACACCCAACGCACCGCCCTGCCCGGCACCGGCCCCACCGAGGTGATCTCGGCCATTCTCGGCACCCGGGAAGGCGCCGCCGAGGGCGGCTACGAACTGCTGTCGACGGGCGTGACCTGGACCGACCACGTCGAAGCGGCGATGCTGCGCGACGCCCTCATTTCCCACAAGGTCGAAAACGTCATGCTGGTCTCGGCCTTCATGGCCGCGGCCGCGCTGACCCAGGCCGTGGGAGACGCCACCAACTACGCGCGCACCGCGCTGCTGTTCGTCGAGCCCTACAGCGCCACCCTGGCCGTCGTCGACACCGCGGACGGCTCGGTCTCGGAGGTACGCCGCAGACCCCTCGCGGACGACGAAGACGAAGCGGTCGCCGAACTCGTCGACATGGCCTCCGGCGCCGCGACGCTCGAAACCCACCCCGAAGGCCTGGTTCTGGTCGGCTCCGGCGTCGACATCCCGCTGATCAAGCCGGTGCTCGAGGCCGCGACCTCGCTCGAGTTGTCCGTGCCCGACGAGCCAGAGATGGCCCTGGCGCGAGGCGCCGCGCTGGCGGCGGCGAACGCGCCGCTCTTCGCGTCGTCGACGGCCGCGCTGGCCTACGCGCTGGATCCCGGCACCGGCGAGGTCGACCCGATGCTGTTGGCCGGGCAGCATCCCGGCCTGCTCCCGGGATATCAGCCCGGATACCGCAGCCGCATCGCGGCGCTCGCCGCCGACGCCGACAAGGGCAAGACCAACGTCGCCTACAGCGCCGTGCCGGACGATGAGGCCGAGGCCAAAACGATCATCGCTTCCGACGAACGCGCGCGCCAGCGCAGGTCCTTGATGCTGGTCAGCAGCTCGCTGGCGGTGATCTTCATCGCGGCGGTGGTGGCGC
>NZ_LZLU01000030.1:0-15894 GCF_001673415.1 Mycobacterium sp. 1165196.3
CGGTGTCGGTGCAGTGGCGCACCAGCGCGCCGTAGCGTGGCTCGAAGATCCGCAACGGCAGGTCCTGGTCCGGCAGCAGCGCCGATTCCAGCGGAAACATTGCCAGCTCAAGGGATTCCGTCATCAGATTTCCAGTTCGGCCACCAGCGCATCGACGACCGCGCGCAGGTCGCCGTCATGTTCTTCGGCCACCCGGCGCTGCCGTTGGTAGGAGGCCCCGTGGCGGGGTATGTCGGCGACCGCGGCCAGCTCGTCGACGCAGTTCAACCTTTTGGCCACCGGCTCCAACCGGTTCAGCACCTCGTCGAGATCCTCGGTGACCAATCGCTCGTTGCTGTCGGCGTCCAGGATGATCACCGCGTCCAGTCCGTAGCGCGCGGCGCGCCACTTGTTCTCCTGGTTATGCCAGGGCGGCATGCTCGGCAGCGACTCGTCGGCTTCCAGTCGGCGGTCCAGATCGACCACCAGGCAATGGGTCAACGCGACCAGCGCGCCCAGCTCGCGCAGATTGGACACGCCGTCGCAGATCCGCATCTCGAGCGTGCCCAGGTGTGGTGAAGGCCTGATGTCCCAACGGACTTCGTCGACGTGGTCGATGATGCCGGTCTTCTTCTGGTCGTAGACGAAGCGTTCGAACTCCGCCCAGGTCTGGAATTGGAACGGCAGCCCGGCGGTGGGCAGTTGCTGAAACATCATCGCCCGGTTGCTCGCGTAGCCGGTGTCCACGCCCGCCCACCACGGCGAGGACGCCGACAGCGCCAGCAGGTGCGGGTAGTAGTTGAGCAGTGACGTCATGATCGGCATCACCTTGTTCGGCGAGGACAGGCCGACGTGCACGTGCACGCCCCAGATCAGCATCTGCCGTCCCCACCACTGGGTGCGCTTGATCAGTTCGGCATAACGCGGGGCGTCGGTGAGTTTCTGAGAGGTCCACTGCGCGAACGGATGTGCTCCGGCACAGAACAGCTCCATGCCGCGATCCCGCACGATGCGGCGCGCGGGTCCCAGGGTCTGTCGCAGATCCTCCATCGCCTCGCCCGCGGAGTGGCAGATGCCGGTCACCACTTCGACGGTGTTGCGCAGCAATTCCTTGTGTACGCGCGGATTTTCGCCGATCTCGGCGATCACGGCGGTGGCTTCGTTGCTCAGGTCGCGGGTGTGGGCGTCGACGAGGGCGAACTCCCATTCCACCCCGAGGGTCGGCCGCGGGGAACGGGCGAAGTCGATGCGGGTGTCGGCCCGCTTAGCCTGCACCGATGACACCGCACGCCACCCGCTTGCCGGCGTCACCGGTGCTCATCGTCATGTCGTCCGGGCCCGGCGTGCCGCTGGTCTGATTGTTGTGCCCGGATGGGGCGTTGGCGGAGTTGGCCGCACCGGCGTGAATGATGATCGCTGTCTTCTGCCCGGTGAGCAGGTCGTCCATGGCGAAGGCGTCCGTGGTGGTGACCAACGTTCCGGAGCCGTCCTTGCGCACCTGCAGGGTGGGCAGGGCCCCGCTGGCGGGCTCGGCGGTGTGCCCGGGCGCCTGGAAGTGGTCGCCGGCGGACAGGAAGTCGCCCGGCGCGCCGCCGGTCGGGGCGACCGAGTTGGGCTCACACTTGCCGACCTTGTGGATGTGCACATCGTGGAAGCCGGGCGCGAGCACACCGTTGGCGGTCGTCTCGATGGTGACGGTGGCATAGCCGTTGTTGAATTCGAACGTCGCGGTGGCCACCTGGGTGCCGTCCGGCGCCTTCAGGTGCGTGATGATGCTCGGCGCCGCCGCGGGCCCGGGCTCGGAGGCCTTGGCGCCCGACGGCGAGGGCGATCCGGTCCAGATCGCGGGGGTGGTGCCCGGAACCGACGAAGCCTGCTGGGGCGACGAGCAGGCGCCTAACAGCACGACACAACCGGCCAGTACCAATGCGCGCAGCTTGGGCATAGCCAGCAGCCTATCGCCTATCTAGCCCGCGACGAGGACGATGACGCCCGGCGGCTCGCCGCTGAGTGCGGGGATTCGCTGTTCGACCGGTGCACCGCCCAGGTTTTTGGCCACCGCGTCGGCGGTGGCGTGCTCGTCGCCGGCGTCGGTGTAGTAGACCGTGGTGGCCGAGACGTCGGGCACGGTCATGTTGTCGACCTTGGTGACTTTGAAGCCGGCGGACGTCAACTGGTCCCCGGTGCGCTTGGCGACGCCCTCTTTCCCGGAGATGTTGTACACCTGCACGTCGGCCTGCGTGCTCGCCGGTTTGTTGGTCGGCGATGCGGACGCGGAGCTGCTGGCGCTCGCGCTGGACGCCGGCGACGCCGAATCGTCGTCAGAGCTCCCGGACGAACCCAGAGCCTGCCAACCGAGCAGCAGGAAAATGACGCCGAGGAACAACAGCACCATCACCATGGCCCGCAGGGGCAGCCCGGTGGAGTCGGGAACTCGTTCTTTCATCGAGCCCTACTGTAACGAGTCAGGTCACCTCGAAGCCGAGGCGCCGCGCCGCGCGCGCCTTCTGCCTGCTGGCGCGCAGCCTGCGCAGCCGTTTCACCAGCATCGGGTCGGCGGCCAGGGCCTCGGGCCGATCGACGAGCGCGTTGAGCACCTGGTAGTAACGCGTCGCCGACATCGAGAACAACTCCTTGATGGCGTCTTCCTTCACGCCGGCGAACTTCCACCACTGGCGCTCGAAGGCCAGGATGTCGTGCTCGCGGCGGGTCAGCCCATCTGCGATCTCAGAGTCGTCCCCCGATCGATTTGCCCGCGCCATGGCGCTGTCCATATCGCTTCCCCTGGACCCTTCCGGCGAATTCCGAACTGCTCGAATGACTTGACTTAGCTAAGGGCGTGTTTCGGCGAATATTGAAACACGCGCCAAACCCTCAAGCCGTCATCCAGACCCGCGAGTCGGCCGATTGACCAAGATTGCCCAGACGCCGATCGCCGGCCGGGCAGCCCACGGGCGTGCGGTAGCTTAGCCGACCATGGCAGTCGTTCCGATCCGCATCGTGGGAGATCCCGTCCTGCACACCCCGACACAGCCGGTGCCGGTCGCTGCCGACGGTTCGCTGCCGGCGGATCTGGCCGAGTTGATCACCAACCTGTACGACACCATGGACGCCGCGCACGGGGTGGGCTTGGCCGCCAACCAGATCGGGGTCGGCTTGCGGGTCTTCGTCTACGACTGCGCCGACGATCGCGGCCGCACCGACCGGCGGCGCGGTGTCGTCGTCAACCCCGTCCTGGAAACCTCCGAGATACCCGAGACCATGCCCGATCCGGACAACGACGACGAGGGCTGCCTGTCGGTGCCCGGCGAGTCGTTCCCCACCGGGCGCGCCAAGTGGGCGCGCGTCACCGGGCTCGACGCCGACGGCACGCCGATCGCCCTCGAAGGCAACGACCTGTTCGCGCGGATGCTGCAGCACGAGACCGGGCACCTCGATGGTTTCCTCTACCTGGACCGCCTGATCGGCCGGCACGCGCGCGCCGCGAAACGGGCCGTCAAATCCCACGATTGGGGCGTTCCCGGCCTCTCCTGGATGCCCGGGGAGGGACCGGACCCGTTCGGTCACTGATGTTCTCGTGGCCCGACCTCGGCACCCGGGTATCGGTGCGCTACCGGCGCCCGGCCGGTTCGGTGCCGCCGCTGACCGATGCGGTGGGCCACCTGCTGGCGGTCGAACCGATGGTGCGGGTGCGGACGAAGACCGGCGCGGTCGTCGAGTTCGCGGCGTCCGAGGCGGTGGCGTTGCGGGTGCTCACCGACACCCCCATCCGCACCTCCGAGATCCGCGCGCTCGAGCACGCCGCCGCCGCGGCCTGGCCGGGCGCGGAGCACACCTGGCTGGACGGCTGGCTGCTGCGAGCCGGCCACGGCGTCGATCTGGCCGCTAATTCCGCTGTGCCACTGGGCATTTCCGCCCAGGCGAGCACCGTCCCCGCCATCGTCGACTGGTACGAGCGCCGCGGCCTGATGCCGCGGTTGGCCCTGCCCGACCGGATGCTGGCGCCACCCGCGCTGATCGACGAGCGCACGGAACGGCTTGTCGTGCAGGACCTTTCCGATGTGGCCGTCCAGGACGCCGACCCGTCGGTCACGTTGGCGCCGGTCCCCGACGACGGGTGGCTGCGCATCCACGACGGCGACATTCCCGTCGACGTGCTGACCGCCGTCATCGACGGCGAGCTCGTGTTCGGCACGCATCGCGACGGAGCCGTCGCGCGCGCCGCGGTGACCGAGGCACCCGATGGCGCCCGGTGGGTGGGCATCTCGGAAGTGGGCTGCCCGGCCGGCGCCGACGATCAGGCGGCGGTGCGATTGTGCGAGACGCTGTTGGCGTGGGGCGCCGATCGCGGTGCGACGCGCGGCTACCTGCGGGTGCCCGACACCGGCGAGCGCACGCCCGCCGCGGCGCCGGGTTTCCGGCTGCACCACCGCCGCCGCTACGTCCCGGTGCGCCCGGGCCTCTGGGATAGCGTCTAGGCATGCCCGACCCGCCGCTGCGGCTCGCCACCTGGAACGTGAATTCGATTCGCTCCCGGCTGCCGCGCGTCATCGACTGGCTGGCCCGCGCCGACGTCGACGTGCTGGCCATGCAGGAGACCAAATGCTCCGACAGCCAATTCCCCGCCCTGCCATTCTTCGAACTCGGCTACGAGGTCGCCCACGTCGGATTCAACCAATGGAACGGCGTGGCGATCGCCTCGCGCGTCGGTCTCGACGACGTGCAGATCGGATTCGACGGGCAACCCAGCTGGAGCAGCAAGCCCGAAGTCGCCGCGGCCGCGGAGGCCCGCGCCCTCGCGGCGACGTGCGGCGGCGTGCGGATGTGGAGCCTCTACGTTCCCAACGGCCGCGCCCTGGGCGACCCGCACTACACCTACAAACTCGAATGGCTTGCCGCACTGCGAGATTCGGCGTCGGATTGGTTGCGCGACGATCCCAACGCCGCGATCGCACTGGCCGGTGACTGGAACATCGCCCCGCAGGACGATGACGTGTGGAGCATGGATTTCTACGCTGGCGCCACGCATGTCTCCGAGCCGGAGCGCCGCGCGTTCGCCGCGATCGTCGAGGCGCAATTCACCGATGTGGTGCGCCCTTTCACGCCGGGCCCGGGGGTCTACACGTACTGGGACTACACCCGCTTGCGGTTCCCGAAGGGGCAGGGCATGCGCATCGATTTCATCCTCGGCTCGCCGGCTTTGGCCGCCCGCGTGACGGACGCGCAGATCGTCCGCGACGAACGCAAAGGCAAGGCGGCCAGCGATCATGCGCCGGTCCTCGTCGACGTGCGGCGCGACTAGCCGCGTCTCGCAGATACCGGCCGGCGGCAACATCACATTAAGCTCAGGCAAATTTGATGCGGCTTCGCGTTGTCTGCGCGATAGCTTGGTGGCAGGCTTTAAACACCAGAAGTGAAAACCAAATTGCTTTGTTGTTGAGGCTGCCTTCAGCGGGAACCCACCCGCTGCCGACACCGGTTAGCTGCAGAAGCAATCAAAGCCAGGGAGTCATCATGAGTGTCATCGGCGGAGCAGTCCGAGGCGTGAGTCAGGCGGTGAACCGCGCGGCGAACGCGACGACCGCGGCCGCCGGTGCCGTGGGCGGTGCGGCGGTCAACGGAGTCATCGGCGGCGTCACCGGCGCCGCCGAGGGCGTCAAGCGCGGCATGAACAGCGGCAGCCACTCGGCGCCCGCGGCCGCGCTCGCCATCGGCGCACTCGGCGTCGCCGGATTGGTCGAGTGGCCGCTGCTGCTGGCGGTCGGCGGCAGCGCTCTGCTGTTGCAGCGGTTGAGCCGCAAACAGGAGCCCGACACCCGGGCGGTCAAGGCGAACCTGAAATCGGTGCCAGTGGACGCGGCGCCGCCGAAACCGACGCCGCAGGAATCCGCCCCCACGAAAACCGCGCCCGCGAAGGCCACCAAGTCGACGGCCAAGAAGACGGCCGGACGCCGGGCGGGCACCACGCGGTTGCGCAGCACCAACTAGGCGGACCCGCCGATCAGCCGATCGCCCGGCTGATCACCGCCGGGGCCAACTGCCGCGACGTCCAGCGCACCAGGCGCTCTGGCTCGTGCGCACTGGGATCCGGACAGCCGGCTCCCCGAACCGGCCGGGATGGCGCCGTCGCGCCGCGTCGAGGCGCCCGGTCGCTGTGCCGAATCTCGACCACCCCGACGCGCCACAACAGCGCATAGAGTTCGACTAGTGGCACCCTCAGCACCGAAGCAAACGAGGAAACTAGCGGATCGCCCCCGGTGCCGGTCATCGTCGACATAAGTCCGACGGTGGACGCGCGACCCAGCGAGATGGGAAACCCTTCGTTACCGAAAGGCAAATGATGGCGGAAAAGAAGTCGCGGCGCGGCACGTCCCAGCGCGAGGCGGTGGACAAGATCCGCGCGGGTGAGACTTTCGCGGTGAATCTGCCGGCGATCGGCCAGGTGGAAATCCCCAGGCCAGAGCAGTTGGCCTACTTCGGCGGGCTGGCGGCCCTGGCGGCCCTCGAACTCATCGACTGGCCGGTGGCCCTGGTCATCGCCGCCGGACATTTCCTGGCCGCCAACCACCACAACAAGCTTTTGGAGGAGCTCGGCGAGGCGATGGAGGAGGCCTAGCCGGGCCGGTTCGCCGCGGCGCTTCCCGCGAGCGCGCGGTCGAACCGCAGGGTGACCCGCGTGCCGGCCGCGGTCCGCAGCGTCTCGACGCCGTCGGCCAGTCCGCTCATCAGCGTGAGCCCGCGTCCGCGTCGGCGGCTGCGCAGGCTGGCCGACGAATCGCCGCTCCACTGGCCGGTGTCGCTGACGGTGATCACCACCGTGTCCTGATACAGGAACGCCTCGATCGACACCGTCTGGCGCGGCTCGTTGCGGCTGCCGTGTTCGATCGCATTGGTGACCGCTTCGCCGGTGGCCAACAGGATGTCGGTTTCGCGGTGCGGCGCGACGACGATGGTGTTCAGCCAATCGCGCAGCTGTCCGCGCGCGACGGGAATGTGAGCCGGCGCGGCCGGCAGCACGGTGGCGAAGCTGCCCGCGGCGAGGTGGCTCGGGCGCAGCGCGAGCACCACGACGTCGTCGCGGTAGCCCGTCGGCGGGGCCATCCGCGACAGCAGCTCCGCACAGACCGACTCGACCGGCAGGCCGGCGCACTGCTCCGCCGCCGACCGCAGGCGCGCGAACCCGTCGTCGAGGCTTTCACCGGGCCGTTCCATCAGTCCATCGGTATACAGCAGGATCAACCCGCCGGGCGGCAGCTGCGCGGTCGCGGTGTTGCTGGGCGGCCGGCTCGTCGCGTCGTGGGTTCCGCGTCCGGTCACCGACACCGGGGCGCGCCGGCCCGACTCCAGAAAGGTCGCGCGCCCGTCGGGCAGCACCAGCAGCGGATAGGGATGCCCGGCGCAGCTGTAGCTGACGGTGGCGCCACCGCCCTGGCCGTCGGTGTCGATCAGGGCGTAGGCCACCGTCGCACACCGGGCGCCGTCGACGCTGGCGCCGTATCGGTCCAGCGAACCGAGCACCGCGTCCGGCTCGCCCGCGGTGAGCGCGGAGGCGGCGACCGCGGCACGCAACCGGCTCATCACGATCGCCGCGGCCAGCCCGTGCCCGACGACGTCGCCGACCGAGATCGCGATCCGGCCGGAGTGGTCCAGCGGGGTGACCGAATACCAGTCGCCGCCGACCCGCATCGCCTCCCCCGCCGGCTGGTAGACGGCCGCGACAACCGCGGCGGTGGAGCCGCGGTCCAGATCAAGCAGGTGCTCCTGAAAGTCGATGGCGATCTCGTGTTCGCGGGCCATCAGCCGCACGCGGTCCAGGGCCGCCGACGTCAACTCGGCGATCCGGGCGAAGGTGTCGAGGTCGGCGGCGTCGAATTGCCGGGGCTGCGGCCACAACAGCGCCAGCACCCCGAGGATGCGGCCAGAGCCGTCGCGCAGCGGATGGCTCACGCAGGCGCGGATGCTCGCCGCGCTGTCCCGGACGGCATGCTGGTAGCGCGGGGGCAGATCGAACGTGTCGGTGACGATCATCGGCTCGCCGGTGCGCGCGACGTCCGCGCCGATCAGCGGAGCATCGAGGGCGACGACGTGGTAGCGGTCCCGAAACTCCGCGGGCAGGTCACCGGCGTATTCGAACCGCAGATAGTCCTCGCCGTCGAGGACGCCGATCGCGACGGCACCGGCGTCCCCGGAACCGAAGGAGGAGCCCAGCAGGGCGTCCATGATCCCGCCGGCCGAGCTGGTGGCTTGCAGCGCCGAGTCGAGGTGCACCAGCTCCGAGGCCAGCCGCGACTGCGCCTCGCGGCGTTGCCGGTCACGCTCGCGGCCCACCGCGGACAACCTCGACGCCAGCCGGTCGATCAGCTCCTGGGACCGGAACGGCTTGGGCAGGTAGTCGTCGGCGCCACCGGCGTAGCCCTCGCTGACGGCCTCCGCGCCGGCCCGGGCGGACAGCATGAGGATCGGCGTCGGCGCCAAGTCCGGGTCCGCGCGAACGGCGGCGACGAAGCCGAAGCCGTCGAGTCCGGGCATCATCACGTCGGTGACGATCGCGTCCGGACGCAGGTTGCGGGTCGCGGCCAGCGCCGACTCGCCATCCGCGACCGACACCGTCTCCCAGTGGGTCGACAACACCCGCTCGAGGTGGGCGCGCATGTCGGCGTTGTCGTCGGCGATCAGCACCACCTGGCGGGTCGCCTCGGGTGTGGCGGCCGGTTCGGCGACGGGCATCACCCACTGACTGGCCTCGGCGACATACGGATTGGTCTCGTTCGGCCCGGCAGGCGACGGGTCGACGACCGCACCCGAGGTCGACCGCGGCACCCGGATCGTGACGGTGGTGCCATGGTCCAACTCGCTGTCGATCTCGACCGTGCCGCGGTGCAGGTCGACCAGCCCGCGCACCAGAGACAACCCGATCCCGGTGCCCTCGACGCTGCGCCCACGCACGTTGTCGGCCCGGTAGAAGCGCTCGAACAGCAGCTTGAGATCCTCGGCACCGATGCCGACTCCGGTGTCGCGCACGGCGATCACACAGTCCCCGGATTCGGTTCGCACCCGCACCGAAATCGAGCCCCGCAGCGTGTATTTGACCGCGTTGGACAGCAGGTTGAGAACGATCGTCTCCCACATCGCCGGATCGACGTCCGCCAGGGCCGGCGCGCAGTCCAGCTTCAGCTCGAGCCCGGCCCGGTGGCACAGCTCGGTGAACGACGACGCGATCTGCGCGGTGAGCGCGCCGACCTCGGTGCACACCAGCTTCGCGTTGGCCCGGCCGGCCTCGATGCGGGAGAAGTCGAGCAGCGAGTCGACCAGGCGCTGCAGACGCCGCGCGTTGCGCGCCGCGGTGGTAAGTCGCTCCGCGAGAACGCTTTCCGGCGCCGCGTCCAACAGCGCGTCGTCCAGCGGTCCGAGCAGCAGGGTCAGTGGGGTGCGAAACTCGTGGCTGACGTTGGTCAGGAACGCGGTCTTGGCCCGGTCCAGTTCGGCCAACGCATCCGCGCGGTGCCGCTCTTGCTCGTAGGACACGATCGAGGCGAACGTCGACGTCAACTGGTCGGCCAGCAGCTGGCAGAACCCCTGAAACTGGGTGTCCAAGGGGCGCCGCGGGCTGGCGCCGACCACCAGCGCCCCCGCGGGCGAGGCCTCCCCCAGCGGTAACACCAGAGCTTCCTGCGGGCAGTCGGCGCCCAGCGCCGCTTCGATGCCGGAGATCGTGCCGGCGACGTCACCGATCACCTGCATCTCGGCCCGGGTCCGCGACGCCGCATCCCAGTCGGTCAGCTCCTCCAGTTCGCCTGGCAGCAGCGCCGACACCGATGGCGTAGCCCCGCGCAGCGTGACCCTTCCCGTCGCGCCGTCGTCGGCGTACACGGCGATGAACGACAGGTCGGCCGGTTGGCCGGCGCACACCCGCACCGCGACGCCGACCGCGTCGTCGATGCTGCGGCTCTCGACGATCGCGGAGGCGACCGTGTTGAGCAGGTGCAGGCGGCGCTCGCTCAGCACCCGCTCGGTGGTCTCGTAGGAGGGGCAGAAGATGCCGAAGGGTTTGCCGTCGGCGCCGATCAGCGGGCTGTAGGTGAAGGTGAAGTACCGCTCGACGCGCCGCCCGGCGGTCACCATGGGCAGCATCAGGTCCCGCGACCAGGTCGCCTCCCCGGTCGCGACGACGCCGGCGAGCATCGGGGCGATCGAATCCCAGATGTCCCACCACACCTCGCGGCCGGGTTTGGCGAACGAGTCGAGCTTGTCGCCGAGGATCTCGATGTAGGCGTCGTTGTACACCACGAACAAGTCTTCGGTGCCCAGCCAGAGCACCAGCGGGAACCGCGACGCCAGCGTCGTGGCGACCGCCGCCCGCATCTGTCCGGACCAGTCTCGCGGCGGCCCCAGCGGATGAGCGTCCCAGTCGTATTCGGCGAACCGCCGGCCCATCTCACCGCCCAACGAAACGGCAGCGGCCAGGTCGGCCGGCAGTCGCGAGTTCATGGCTGGCGTCTTCGCTGCAACGCCGCGGACAGGGTGGGGTAGATGTCGAACACCCGGTCCAACTCGGTGACCTGGATCGGCCGCAGCACCTGGTCGTGGTCGGCGACCAGTCGTACCTCGGTCCCGCCGGCTTTGGCGTCCTCATGACAGTCGAGCACCGCGTTCAGCGCCGCGCTTCCGAAGAAATCGACAGCCAGCAAGTCGATCACCACCGGGCGCACCGGCGGGGTGGAGGCCAGCCCGAGCGCGGTGGTCAGGTGAGCGGCAAGCTCACCGACGTTACTGGAGTCGACATCGCCTTTGACGCTCACGATCACTACGTCGTCGTGGGCCTCGTGTCCGACCGCCAACAACTTTCATGCCTTTCGCCGCAGCCAACGTTGGGATCTGCTGCCGCTAAGCCCGACGACGCGGCACAGATGCGCGGTCGCGCATCGCAGATGACCCGAGAGTAACCCGTACCCGAACTGCCCGTTTATCGATTCGCCGGTTACCCGCCGGGCTCGGCCGGAATCCTCTCGTGCGCGGTCAGCAGCAAATGATCGAACTGGCTCTGCAGAATCGCCGCCGGTGCCGGCAGGGCGGCCATATCGGCGAGCAGCTGCCTGGCCAGTGACCGCAGTTTCACGTTGGTCTCCTGCGAGCGCCACTGCAGCACCCGGAACGCCTGCTCGGCGCTGACCCGGTAGACGTACATCAGGACGCCCTTGGCCTGTTCGATGGCCGCGCGGCTCTCGAACAGGTCGGGCAGCGCGGTGTCGAGCACCTCCTGGCGGGCCTCGTCGAAGGAGTTGGTGAGGTCGATGTAGTAACCCGCGGTGCCCAGCACGGCGCCCGACTCGTCCAGCATGCGGTCGGCCACGACGATCGCATCGTGCATCGCGCCGGCGGTGTCGATGAACCGGTGCCGGCTCGAGAACGACTCTTCGGATTGCAGGGCGTGGTCGAGCAACTCCTGCACATGCGCGCGGTCGTCGGGATGCTTGTGCGACAGCAGCAATTCGGTCGTCGGCTCGACCTCACCCGGCTGGTAGCCGTGCATCCTGGCCACCTCGTCGGACCATTCCCACCGCTGGCCCACGAACCAGAAGCGGAAGGCGCCGATGTTCAGGTATCCGGGGGCCGGCTCGGTCGGCTCGGAAAATCGCACGTCGCCCGCGCCGGATGACGATTCCCCTGTTCGCCTGCGCTGTTGCACGGTTGCATTTTTCCACTAAGGGAACGCCTTCGGCTACTGCCCCGGGTGAAAAGGCCGTCACACCCTGCCGTGCGGTCGGCCGTAGGGGTAACGTCGCGTGCGGACCCATCCATACGACGCGGGAGCGCACGCCGAGTGCGCTGAGAGGACGGCTCGGGGCCGTCGACCGTACGAACCTGACCGGGTAATGCCGGCGTAGGGAGATGAAAAATGACTGATGTCCTTTCCGGAATTGCGTCGGGCAGTGCCTCGCACAGCGTGGAGCCGGCCGTCACCACCGGACCCATCTGGGGCAGCAGCAAGGCCTACCGCGAGATCGAGGGCCCGGGTGGGGTGACGCTGCGGGTACCGCTGCGGCGGGTGCACCTGTCCAACGGCGAGGACTTCGACCTGTACGACACCTCGGGGCCCTACACCGATCCGGAGGCGACGATCGATCTGACGGCCGGACTGCCGGCGCGGCCCGGCGTGGTCCGCGATCGCGGGACGCAGCTGCAGCGCGCCCGCGCCGGCGAGATCACCGCCGAGATGGCCTACATCGCCGCGCGCGAGGGCATGCCCGCCGAGCTGGTGCGCGACGAGGTCGCCCGGGGCCGCGCGGTGATCCCGGCCAACCACAACCACCCCGAGATCGAGCCGATGATCATCGGCAAGGCGTTTGCGACCAAGGTGAACGCAAACATCGGCAACTCGGCGGTGACATCGTCGATCGCCGAGGAGGTCGACAAGATGGTGTGGGCCACCCGGTGGGGCGCCGACACCATCATGGACCTGTCCACCGGCAAGAACATCCACGAGACCCGCGAGTGGATTCTGCGCAACTCGCCGGTGCCGGTCGGCACCGTGCCCATCTATCAGGCGCTGGAAAAGACCAAGGGCGATCCGACCGAACTGACCTGGGAGCTCTACCGCGACACCGTGATCGAGCAATGCGAGCAGGGCGTGGACTACATGACCGTGCACGCCGGTGTGTTGCTGCGCTACGTGCCGCTGACCGCCAAGCGGGTCACCGGCATCGTGTCGCGCGGCGGCTCGATCATGGCGGCATGGTGCCTGGCGCATCACCGGGAGTCGTTCCTGTACACCAACTTCGACGAGCTCTGCGAGATCTTCGCCCGCTATGACGTCACCTTCTCCCTGGGCGACGGCCTGCGGCCGGGCTCGATCGCCGACGCCAACGACGCCGCGCAGTTCGCCGAGCTGCGCACCCTGGGCGAGCTGACCAAGATCGCGAAATCCCATGGCGTGCAGGTGATGATCGAGGGCCCGGGCCACGTCCCGATGCACAAGATCGTCGAGAACGTGCGGCTGGAAGAGGAGTGGTGCGAGGAGGCCCCGTTCTACACGCTAGGCCCGCTGGCCACCGATATCGCCCCGGCCTACGACCACATCACCTCGGCGATCGGCGCGGCCATCATCGCCCAGGCCGGCACCGCGATGCTGTGTTACGTGACCCCCAAGGAACACCTGGGGCTGCCGGACCGCAAGGACGTCAAGGACGGGGTGATCGCCTACAAGATCGCCGCGCACGCAGGCGATCTGGCCAAGGGCCATCCGCACGCGCAGGAGCGTGACAACGCGTTGTCGCAGGCGCGCTTCGAGTTCCGGTGGAACGACCAGTTCGCGCTGTCGCTGGACCCGGACACCGCGCGGGAGTATCACGACGAGACGCTGCCGGCCGAACCGGCCAAGACCGCGCACTTCTGCTCCATGTGCGGGCCGAAGTTCTGCTCGATGCGCATCACCCAGGACGTTCGCGACTACGCCGCCAAACACGGGCTCGACAGCGAGGAAGCGATCGAGGCGGCCATGTCCGAGGGCATGGCGGAGAAGTCGCGCGAGTTCGCCGAGCAGGGCAACCGGGTGTATCTACCGCTGGCACAGCAGTGATCGCAAGCGCGGCCGTGGCGATCGCCAGCGCGGCGCAGCCGGGCGCAGCGGGTCGCCACCATCGGGCGAAGCCGGGCGCAGCGGGTCGCCACGATCGGGCGAAGCCGGGCGCGGCGGGTCACCGCCATCTGACAGCGGTGATCGCAAGCGCGGCGCAGCCGGGCGCGGCGGGTCACCGCAATCTGACACAGTGACGTTCCTGCCGCTGCCCGCGCCCGGCACGACGCCGCGGCGGGTGCTGTCCATCGCCGGGTCGGACTCCGGGGGCGGCGCGGGCATCGAGGCCGACATGCGCACCATGGCGCTGCTGGGTGTGCACGCGTGCATCGCGGTCACCGCCGTCACCGTCCAAAACACGTTGGGCGTGCGGAGTTTTCACGAGGTTCCTGCCGAGGTCGTCGCCGGGCAGATCGAGGCCGTCGTCGGCGACATCGGCATCCAGTCCGCGAAGACTGGGATGCTGGCGTCGCCGCGAATCATCGACACCGTGGCCACCACGTGGCGCGGGCTGGGGTTGTCGGTGCCGCTCGTCGTCGATCCGGTGGCGGCGTCGATGCACGGCGACGCGCTGATGGCGCCGGCGGCGCTGGATTCGCTTCGCACCCAATTGTTTCCGTTGGCGACGCTGGTGACACCCAATCTCGACGAGGTGCGGCTGCTGGTCGACGTCGACGTGGTGGACGCCGAGTCGCAGCGGGCGGCGGCCAAGGCGCTGCATGCGCTGGGCCCGCAATGGGTGCTGGTGAAGGGTGGTCACCTGCGGTCCTCGGAGCGCAGCAGCGACCTGCTCTACGACGGCGCCGATTTCTTCGAGTTCGATGCCCAGCGGATCGCGACGGGAAACGACCACGGCGGTGGCGACACGCTCGCCAGCGCCGTGGCGTGCGCGCTGGCGCACAACTTCACCGTGCCGGACGCCGTCGAGTTCGGCAAGCGCTGGGTGACCGAATGTCTGCGCGCCGCATACCCACTGGGCCACGGGCACGGCCCCGTCTCCCCGCTGTTTCGGCTGTCGTGATCGCATGAATCTCGACGAGATCGCGGGTGTCGCGCACGAGCCCACGGGGCCGCCGACGGGCGTGGTGGTACTGACCCACGGCGCCGGCGGCAACCGGGATGCCGTTCTGCTGCAGCAGGTTTGCGACGAGTGGGCGCAACGGGGCTGGCTGGCGGTGCGCTACAACCTGCCCTACCGGCGCCGCCGGCCCGCCGGGCCGCCGTCGGGTTCCGCCGCCGCCGACCGGGCCGGCATCGTCGAGGCCATCACGGTGTGCCGCGGCCTGGCCGACGGCCCGCTGATCGCCGGCGGCCATTCCTATGGCGGCCGGCAGACGTCCATGGTCGTCGCGGCCGGCGAGGCGGCGGTGGACGTTTTGACGCTGTTCTCCTATCCGGTCCATCCCCCGGGCAAACCCGAACGCGCGCGCACCGAGCACCTGCCCGATATCACGGTGCCGACCGTGTTCACGCACGGCACGTCGGATCCGTTCGGCACGCCCGACGAACTGCGCGCCGCGGCCGCCCTGGTCACCGGCACGACCGCCGTCGTCGAGATCGCCAGCGCCCGCCACGATCTGCGGTCCAAGACGTTGAACGTGCCGGCGTTGGCCGTCGATGCCGCGCTGCAGCTGCTCGGTCGGAAATAGACAGTCAAAACTGGACAGTTTTGACTGTCTAAAATAGAGTGGTCGCGTGGATGGCATCAGCGACTCCGCGGTAGCGGCGGCACGGGACATCAGGGTGGTGTTCAGCCGGTTACGGCGCCGGCTGAAGGACATCGCGACCGACGGTCTGACGCCGTCACAGACCGCGGTGCTCACCCGGCTGTGGAAAGAGGGCCCGTCGTCGGCCAGCGTATTGGCCGGCGCCGAACAGGTGCGCCCGCAGTCGATGGCCACCATCCTGGCCGCCCTGGGCCAACGCGGGCTCATCGAGCGCAAGCCGGATCCGAATGACGGCAGGCGCCAGGTGGTTTCGCTGACCCCGGCGGGCAAACGGCGTGCCGAAAGCGGCCGGCGCGCCCGCGAGGAGTGGTTGGCCCGCGCCATCCACGAGCGCTACACCGAAGCCGAGCGGCGCGTCATCGTCGACGCATTGTCGCTGCTCGAGCGCTTGACCGAGCATTGAGGACGCGAAAGGACCTGAGCAACAATGGAATTGGGATTGCATTTCATCGACTTCCTACCGGGAGACCCGGCCCGGCTGGGCCCGACGCTGGCCGAGGCGGCCAAGGCGGCCGAGCAGGGCGGCGCGACGCTGTTCACGCTGGCCGACCACTTCTTTCAGATGGAAGCCATGGGACGGGCGGAGGACCCGTTCCTGGAGGGGTACACGTCACT
>NZ_LZLU01000031.1:0-11314 GCF_001673415.1 Mycobacterium sp. 1165196.3
ACCTGGTTTCCAGCTCGGGATCGATCCCGGTGTTGCGCGCCGCCTGCAGCGCGGAAGCGAGTTCGGCCGCGGCGCTGTGCACCAGCGCCTGGGCGGCGTATGCCACCGCGTCGATCTCGCCGACGATCTGCAGCAGCTGCGGATCCGCGGTGGGCTCCTCGACGCTGGCGAAGGTGTAGGTGCGTCGCCGCCCCCGCACCAGCGCCGCGGCGTCGGCGGTCAGGGACCGCAGAATGCCCGCGGCTATCGCGTGCAGATACAGCTGCATCAGCGCGCCCCGGGAGCGGTTCACCCCGATGGTGTCGGCCAGCGGGAACACCTCGTCGGGCGCGACAGCGACGTCGTGGAATACCGTTGTGCCGCTGCCTGTTTGGCGCTGGCCAATGCCGTCCCAGTCGTCGAGGTGCTCGACGCCGGCCCGGTCCACCGGGATCACCACGGCGGTCGGGATGCCGTCGTCGTCCTGGGCGGTGATGCGCAGATAGTCGGAGAACTGCGCGCCGGTGCTGTAGAACTTCCGGCCCCGCAGCCGCAGCCCGTCCGCGCCGCCGACCAGCCGGGTGTCACGGTCGTTGCCGCCCACTGACTTCTGGCTCTTCTCGGCGTTGGCACCACCGATCAACCCGCCCTCGGCGACCACCGCGATCCACCGGTCGCTGCCCGGCCGCCGCGGTGTGACCTGTAACTCCTCGACCAACGCGTAGTGGATCCGCAGGATGTGCGCCAGATCCGGATCGGCGGCGGCGAGCGCGATGAGGTGGTCGAAGAATTCGGCCACCGAGTAGCCGGCGCCGCCGTGTTCGCGGGCCAATCGCACCGCGCCCCACCGCTGTTCCCGGACGAGCTTGAGGCCGCGCAGCGGCGGCTCGGTTCCGCCGTTGGCCAGGCGCAGGCGGTAATCGGCCGCGATTTCGGCGAGCACGCCGTCGCTCTGGGGTCCAACGGGCATGCGGGTCAAGGCCTTCCTGGATGAATCGATGTCGCGTGTACGACAGCCAGCCCGAAAGGCTGTCAGGAGCCGACGCCCCGGGCAACGGTTTCCTGCGTCCTGAATTTTTTCGGCGGCCGGTGGACTTTCATCCGCGGTGATTCCTGACCTGACCACGCGTTAAGCGCCGACGGCAGATGCGGCCGCGCGGTCATGTGCCAGCATGTTGTCTGGTGGGTCAATTTCTCTGGTACATACCGAATACCGTCGAGCCGGGCCATCGAGGCGACGACACCGTCGACGGCTGGGGAAGCCTGGACTATTCGGTCGACCTGGCGCTGCGCGCCGAGCAGCACGGCTGGGAAGGCGCGCTGATCGGCACCGGCTGGGGCCGGCCGGACACGTTCACGGTGGCGACGGCGATCGCGGCGCGCACCACCAACTTCGCGCCACTGGTGGCGGTCCGCCCGGGCTATTGGCACCCGGCGCATTTCGCCAGCGCGGCGGCAACGCTGGATCGGCTCAACAACGGCCGGCTGCTGGTCAACGTCGTCAGCGGGGCCGATGACCTGGCCGCCTACGGCGACCCGGAGGTCGACAAGGCGCGCCGCTACGACCGCACCCGCGAATTCATCCGCCTGGTCCGCCGGTTGTGGAGCGAGGACGACGTCACCTTCCGCGGCGAGTTCTACCGTGTCGAACACTCGACGCTGCAGCCGCGCCCGACCGGTGCGGACGACGGCCGGTACCCGAAGCTCTACTTCGGTGGGGCGTCGGAGGCCGCCGAGCAGGTCGCCGCGACCGATGCCGATGTCCAACTGTTCTGGGGCGAGCCGCTGGACGGCATCGCCGAACGCATCGACAGGCTGAAGTCGTTGTCCGACAAGCTCGGTCGCGAGCACGCGCCGCTGGAGTTCGGCCTGCGTGTCACCACCCTGGTGCGCGACACGTCCGAGGAGGCCTGGCGCGACGCCGAGGCGAAGGTCGCCAAGCTGGCCGGCACGCCCACGATGATGCTGCTGCACGACCCGGCGGGGTCCGCGGGCCAGCGGCGGCTGACCGATCTCGCCGGGCGGGGAGAAGTGCTGGATTCCTGCCTGTATACGACGCCGAGCAAATACGGCGGCGAGGGCGCCGGGACGACGTGGCTGGTCGGGTCGGCCGTCGAGGTCGCCGCCGCGCTGCGCAAATACGCCGACCTAGGGGTCACCCACTTCGTGCTGTCGGACACCCCGTACAAGTCGGAGACGGTCCGGCTCGGCGAACAATTGTTGCCGCTGCTGCGGCCCACCACCGTCCCGAACTGACGGCCTCAGAGCAGCGCCAGCCCGACGCCCGCCGCGCTGGCCAGACACATCGACGGCCCGTGCGGCACCGTGGCCGTGCCATCGCCCGGAAGCCGGGCCGCCATCCCCAACGCCGCGGTCAGCAGCGGCGCCCCCAGCGCCGCCAGGAACCATGCGCCCACGCCGAAGCACCCTGTCAACGCGCCCAGGCCGAGGGCCAGCTTGACGTCGCCGGCGCCCATGGCGCCCCGCGACCCGCAGTGCACGGCGAGGTAGATCGCGGTCAGCCCGACGGTTCCGGCCGCCGCCGGCGCGCCGCGGCCGGCCAGGGCGGCGGCCGCCAGAATCGTCGCGGCCCCGGTCAGCGTCAGCGCGTTGGGCAGCCGGCGCTCCCGGATGTCATAGCCGCTCAACGCCGCCAGCCAGGCCAGCACCAGACACGCCGCCGCAATTCGCATGCGCGGCAGGCTAATCCGGTGCGGCCACCGCGCAAGTCATGGCCTCGCGCGGCGCGGGCCGCCCGGTGAACTGTTCCACCTGCGCGAAGGCCTGGTGCAGCAGCATCTGCAGACCACTGATCACCCGGCCACCGGCGGCGCTCACCGCGGCGGCCAGCGGCGTGGGCCACGGGTCATAGACGGCGTCCAGCAGCACGCCGATGCGTCCGAAGGTGCCGGCATAGCGCGCGGCCACGTCCGCCGGGATGGTGCTGACCAGCACCTCGGCGCCCGCCACCTCGTCGGCCAGCCCCCCGCCGTCCAGGTCGCAGAACCGGGTCGGCACACCCAGTTCGCCGCCCAGCTCGACCAGCCGGGCCGCCTTGCCGGGGTTGCGGGCCACCACGGTGACGCCGGCGACGCCCAGTTGGGCCAGGCCGGCGACGGCCGCCGGAGCCGTGCCGCCCGATCCACAGACCAGCGCCCATCCAGAGGCCCCACCTGTTGACGCCAACGCCCCACTGACGCCGTCGATGTCGGTGTTGTCGGCCCGCCAGCCGGTCGGCGTGCGGACCAGGGTGTTGGCCGAGCCCACCCGCCGCGCCCGGTCGGTCCGCTCGTCGGCGAAGCGCAGGGCGGCGAACTTGCCGGGCATGGTCACCGACAGCCCGACCCATTCCGGCCCGAGGCCGCCCACCACGCCGGGCAGCTGCTCGGCGTCGCACTCGATGCGCTCGTAGGTCCAGTCATCCAGGCCCAGCGCGCGGTAGGCCGCCAGGTGCAACTGCGGGGACTTCGAGTGGGCGATCGGCTTGCCGAGCACGGCCGCCTTGCGCGGCGCCGGGCTAGCGGGGGGTGCTGTCGAGGACACCGTTGTGCTTAGCCAGCTCGATGTTGGCCAGGTGTTGTTGATAGTCGCGGGTGAACAGCGTCGTGCCCTGCGCGTCGATGGTGACGAAGTACAGCCAGTCACCGGGCTGCGGGTGCTCGGCGGCGTTGAGCGCGTCGGTGCCGGGCGAACAGATCGCGGTGGCCGGCAGGCCCTGCGACACATAGGTGTTCCACGGCGTCTTCTGGGCCCGGTCGGCGTCGCTGGTGGCCACCTCGCGGCGGTCCAGCGGATAGTTGACCGACGAGTCGAACTCGAGCGTGTGGTGGGCGTGCAGCCGGTTGTAGATGACCTGCGCCACCTTGGCGAAGTCCTGGGAGTTGGACTCCTGCTGCACCAGCGACGCCACCACCAGGATGTCGTAGGGCGACAGGCCCATGGCCTGGGCGGTGTCCACCAGCCCGGACTTGACGTACTCCTCGGCGCCGGCGCCGATCAGGGTGGCCAGGATGGCCTCGGGCGACGCGGACGGATCGATGTTGAAGGTGCCCGGCCCGATCAGCCCCTCGATGCGGCGGTGGTCCTTGCCGAGTTCACCGACGGGTTCGGTGGCCCATGCCGGCACCGCCAACGCCAAGGGAGAACTGTTGGTGGCGGCGGCCCGCAGGCCTTCCACCGGGACGCAGCGGGTGTCCCCGTCCAGGTCGACGCAGGTGGCGCGCGAGATCAGCGTCAAGATTCCCGGCGTCACCACGTTGGTCTTCATGTCGGTGGTGTCGTCGAGCTGACGGCCTTCGGGGATGACCAGCCGGCCCACCCGGCTCTTCGGGTCGGTCAGCCGCGCGACGGCGTTGGCGGCCGGGATCTCGGTGCGCAGCCGGTAGAAACCCGGTTGGATCGCGTTGATGGCGCTGTTGCCGTGCGCGGCGTTGACGAACGCCCGCACCGTCTTGATGACCTGCTGTTTTTGCAGCGTCTCACCGATGTTGGTGGTCGAGTCACCGGCCTGGACCTGAATCACCAGGTCCCGCTTGCCGCTGCCGGTGTAGTCGTCGCCGGGCCCGAACAACGTGTGCCACAGCTTGCCGCCCGCGAAGACGCCGGCGAGCACCACCACGACGAAGATCGCCAGCGCGACCTTGCCGGCGAAGCGCCGCCGCCGGCGGCCCCGCTCGGCCTTCCGGGCGACCCGGCTCGACCTGCGCCCCGACGGCGCGCCCACCGCCTCGGGCTCGGCCCGTTCCCGCCGTGCGCTGTCAACCATCGCTGAGCTCCCCCGCCACCGCCGCGCGGCGCTGATCCAGCCAACTCTGCAGGATCGCCACCGCCGCGGCCTGATCGATCACCGCACGCTGTTCTTTGGCCCGCATCCCGGCCGCGCGCAGCGAGCGCTGGGCGGCCACGGTGGTCAGCCGCTCGTCGGCCAGCCGCACCGGCACCGGGGCGATGCGCTGGGCCAACGCGTCGGCCACCTCGATCGCGTCGAGGGCCCGGGCCGGTGCGATCGGCCAGCGTGCGCGGCAATCCGACCACCACCTCGACGGCTTCGTATTCGGCGACCAGCGCGGCCAGCCGCCGCAGGTGCTTGCCGTTGCGGTCGCGGCGCACGGTCTCCACCGGGGTGGCCAGGATGGCGTCGGGGTCGCTGCAGGCCACGCCGATGCGCACGCTGCCCGCGTCGATGCCGAGCCGTCGTCCCCGGCCGGGGTCCTGGTGAGGATCGCCGGGCCGGTCAGGCGAGCGGTGCTGTGTCAAGACCACTCAATCGACCCGCGCTATCACGGCGATCTCGGACCGTACCGCGTCGAGCGCTGCGTCGATGCCCGCCGGATCCTTGCCGGATCCCTGCGCCAGGTCCGCCTTGCCACCGCCGCGGCCGTCGACGGTCGCCGCGAGCTGCTTGACCAGGTCGTTGGCGCGAAGCCCCAGGTCCTGGGCGGCCGGATTGGCGGCGACGGCGTAGGGCACCGACCCGCCCTCGCCCTCGGCGATCAGCGCGACCACCGCGGGATCGCTGCCCAGCTTGCCGCGAATGTCGCCGACCAGGGAGCGCAGATCGCCCGCCGTCATCCCGCCGGACATCCGTTGCGCCACCACCCGGACGTTACCGATGCGCTCCGCGCCCGCCGCGGCGTTGGTCGCGGCGGCCCGGGCGCCGGCCAGCCGGGCGCGTTCGAGTTCCTTTTCCGCCGCCTTGAGGCGCTCCACCAGGTTGGCCACCCGGGCGGGCACCTCGTCGGAGGGCACCTTCAGCGTCGACGCCAGCCCCGCCATCAGCGCGCGTTCCTTGGCCAGGTGCCGGAACGACTCCAGCCCGACGTAGGCCTCCACCCGGCGCACCCCGGAACCGACCGAGGATTCGCCCAGGATGGTCACCGGCCCGATCTGCGCCGAGTTGTGCACGTGGGTTCCACCGCAGAGCTCCAGCGAGAAGGGGCCGCCGATCTCCACCACCCGCACCTCGTCGGGGTAGGCCTCGCCGAACATGGCCATCGCGCCCATCGCTTTGGCCTTCTCCAGCTGCTCGGTGAACGTGTGCACCTCGAAGTCGGCCTGCACGGCCTGGTTGGTCACCTCTTCGACCTGGGTGCGCTGCTCTTCGGACAGCGGCCCCTGCCAGTTGAAGTCGAACCGCAAATAGCCGGGGCGGTTGAGCGAGCCGGCCTGAACGGCGTTGGGGCCCAGCACCTGTCGCAGTGCCGCGTGCACCATGTGGGTGCCGGAGTGGCCCTGGGTGGCGCCGCGGCGCCACTGCGGGTCGACCGCCGCGACGACGGTGTCGCCCTCGACGAACTCGCCCGACTCGACGTTGACCCGGTGCACCCACAGGGTTTTGGCGATCTTCTGCACATCGGTGACCGCGGCGCGGGCGGTCTCGCCGGCGCCCGTTCCGCTGATGGTGCCCTCGTCGGCGATCTGGCCGCCGGCCTCGGCGTACAGCGGCGTGCGATCCAGCACGAGTTCGACGCGGTCGGCCCCCTCGGTGCCGTGGGTGACCACCGGAACCCGCTTGCCGTCCACGAAGATGCCCAGAATCCTTGCCTCGGAAGTCAATTCGTCAAAGCCGGTGAACTCGGTGGGCCCGGCGTCGACCAGCTCGCGGTAGGCGGTCAGGTCGGCGTGGGCGTGTTTGCGCGCGGCGGCGTCGGCCTTGGCGCGCCGGCGCTGCTCGGCCATCAGTTCCCGGAAGCCGACCTCGTCCACGTGCAGGCCGGCCTCCGACGCCATCTCCAGCGTGAGCTCGATCGGGAATCCGTAGGTGTCGTGCAAGGTGAAGGCGTCCGCGCCCGAAATCGACTTCGCGCCAGAGGATTTGGTGGTGCCGGCCACCTCGTCGAACAGCTTCGAGCCCGCCGCCAGCGTGCGGTTGAACGCGGTCTCCTCGGCGACGGCGATGCGCCGGATCCGGTCGAAGTCGGCGACCAGCTCGGGGTACGACGGCCCCATCGCGTCGCGCACCGTGGCCATCAGGTCACCGACGATGGGCCCCTCGATGTCGAGCAGCCTGGCCGAGCGGATCACCCGGCGCAGCAGCCGGCGCAGCACGTAGCCGCGGCCGTCGTTGCCGGGCGTGACGCCGTCGCCGATCAGGATGGCGGCGGTGCGGCTGTGGTCGGCGATCACCCGGTAGCGCACGTCGTCGTCGTGGTTGCCCACGTCATACCCGCGGGGCGCCCGGGCGGCGGCGGTGTCGATGACCGGGCGCAGCAGGTCGGTCTCGTAGACGTTGTGCACGCCCTGCAGGATGAACGCGACCCGCTCCACGCCCATGCCGGTGTCAATGTTCTTGCGCGGCAACGGCCCCAGGATCTCGAAGTCGGCCTTGCCGGTGCCCTCGCCGCGCTCGTTCTGCATGAACACGAGATTCCAGATCTCGATGTAGCGGTCCTCGTTGGCGATCGGGCCGCCCTCGATGCCGAACTCCGGCCCGCGGTCGTAGTAGATCTCCGAGGACGGGCCGCACGGGCCAGGGATGCCCATCGACCAGTAGTTGTCTTCCATGCCGCGGCGCTGGATGCGATCGGAGGGCAGGCCGGCGATCTCCTGCCACAGCTGCACGGCCTCGTCGTCGTCGAAAAAGACCGTCGTCCAGATGCGTTCGGGATCCAGGCCGTAGCCGCCCTGCTCGACGCTGTTGGTCAGCAGGGTCCAGGCCAGCTCGATGGCGCGGCGCTTGAAATAGTCGCCGAACGAGAAGTTGCCCGCCATCTGAAAGAACGTGTTGTGTCGGGTGGTGATACCGACCTCGTCGATATCGGGCGTGCGGATGCACTTTTGGATGCTGGTGGCGGTCGAGTACTCGGGAGTGCGCGCGCCCAGGAAGTAGGGCACGAACTGCACCATGCCCGCGTTGACGAACAGCAGGTTGGGGTCGTCGAGGATCACCGATGCGCTCGGCACCTCGGTGTGGCCCGCCTTCACGAAATGATCAAGAAACCGCTTCCTGATCTCGTGTGTCTGCACTTTCCAGCCCGCTTCTTTCCGTTACTTCGACGTCTGGCTCCCAGCCTATTCGCCGGGTGTGAGAAGCCCATCTAACGACGCATTTCGACCGCTCACAGTACCTGCCCCGGCGCGCCGGGCGTCCGGCCGCTAACCCTCCAGAAAGCTCAGCCGGACCGAGCGTTGGGGGTTGTCCCGGTTCAGGTCGACCAGGACGATGCTTTGCCACGTGCCCAGCATCGGCTCCCCGCCCGAGACCGGCACCGTCACCGACGGCGCGACGAGCGCCGGCATCACATGGTCGGCGCCGTGGCCCGGGGAGCCGTGCGAGTGCCGGTACCGGTCGTCGCGCGGCAGCAGCCGTTCCAGCGTGTCGACCAGGTCGTCGTCGGAACCGGCACCCGTCTCGATGATGGCCACCCCCGCCGTGGCGTGCGGGACGAACACGTTGCACAGGCCGTCCCCGCGCGACCAGCAGAACCCGCGCACCGCTTCGGTGAGATCGACGATGCGGCGGCGCGAGGTGTCCACGTCCAACACATCGGTATGCACCCGGACAAGCCTACGGCCCGACCGTCGCGACCAGCCAATCGTTTGTGAGCGCGGCCACAGTTGGGCATTGCGGCACGCAACCGGCAGGAGGAAGGTAACTGGTGGGACCGGTGGCGCCACCGGGTCCCGTTAGTTGTCAAGCCCCGACACAGAGAGGGGTCGACCGTGTACGCACGTTCCACCACCATCCAGGCGCAACCCC
Source organism: Mycobacterium sp. 1165196.3 (assembly GCF_001673415.1). NCBI lineage: Bacteria > Bacillati > Actinomycetota > Actinomycetes > Mycobacteriales > Mycobacteriaceae > Mycobacterium > Mycobacterium sp. 1165196.3. Next base: position 8,678 of record NZ_LZLU01000031.1, read on the forward strand.
TGTCGGTCGACATCGGAATTGCGCACGTTCGCGACGTCGTCATGCCCGCCCTCACCGAGATCGACGGGTGCGTGGGGCTGTCGCTGTTGGTCGACCGGCAATCCGGCACCTGCATCGCGACCAGCTCGTGGGAGACCATCGAGGCGATGCGCGGCAGCGCCGAGCGGGTCGCGCCCATCCGTGACCGGGCCGCGCTGATGTTCGACGGCAGCGCGCGGATCGAGGAATGGGACATCGCCCTGCTGCACCGCGACCACCCGTCCCGACAGGGTGCGTGCGTGCGCGCCACCTGGCTCAAGGTGGTGCCGGATCAGCTCACCCGGTCGCTGGACTTCTACCGGTCCTCGGTGCTGCCCGAGCTGGAGGACCTCGACGGGTTCTGCAGCGCCAGCCTGCTCGTCGACCACCCCGCGTGCCGCCGGGCGGTCACCTGCTCCACGTTCGACTCGATGGAGGCGCTGGCCCGCAACCGCGACCGGGCCAGCGAACTGCGCAGCAGGCGGGTGCGCGAGCTGGGCGCCGAGGTGATCGACGTGGCCGAGTTCGAGCTGGCCATCGCCCACCTGCGGGTGCCCGAGCTGGTCTAGCCGGGCAATCAGGCTGGGCCTAGGGCAAGGCGTCGCCGGGGAACCCGCGGCAGGCGTGCACCTCGTAGGTGAAGACGCCCGCGGCGACCCCGGGGTCCTCGCTCATGATCCCGGTGGTCTTGTCGACCGTCGCCGCGAAGACTCCGACGCCGCAGACGTCGGACTCGTCGCTGACCGGCAGGACCACCGCGAGCACCCCGTCGTCGCGCAGCCCGAAATTGCGCCGGCCGTGCTCCCAGATCACGCCGACCGACGACTCGTCGCCGAACCTGGGGCCGCGCTTGAGGATGACGACGCTGTAGGGCTTGGCGGTGGGCAGCAGCCGGCCCATCTCCTCGTCGGTGAAGACCTTCATGACCGTCCCCTCTTGTTGCGGATGATCGCGCGCAATCGGTCCAGCCGGCCGGCCATTTCGCGTTCACCGCCGCGGCCGGTGGGGCGGTAGTAGTCGACACCGACCAGCTCGTCGGGTGGATACTGTTGCGCGACAACGCCATCCGGGTGATCATGCGAGTACTTGTAGCCCTGCGCGTTCCCCAGCCCGGCGGCGCCCGAATAGTGCCCGTCGCGCAGGTGCGGCGGAACCAGTCCGGCCTTGCCGGCCCTGATGTCGCTCATCGCCGCACCCAGCGCCGTGGTGACCGCGTTCGACTTCGGCGCGGTGGCCAGATAGACCGTGCAGTGCGCCAGGGTGAGCTGCGCCTCGGGCATGCCGATCAGCGCGACGGTCTGCGCGGCCGCGACCGCCACCTGCAGCGCGGTCGAGTCGGCCATGCCGATGTCCTCGCTGGCCAGGATCATCAGCCGGCGCGCGACGAACCGCGGGTCTTCCCCGGCGACCAGCATGCGGGCCAGATAGTGCAGCGCGGCGTCGACGTCGGAGCCGCGGATCGACTTGATGAAGGCGCTGATGACGTCGTAGTGCTGGTCGCCGTCCCGGTCGTAGCGCACCGCGGCCTCGTCCAGGGACTGCTCGACGGCGGCGACGGTCAACTCGCCACCGGGTTCGGCCGCCCGCACAGTTTCGGCGGCGACCTCCAGCGCCGTCAGCGCGCGCCGGGCATCGCCGGCGGCCAGCCGCACCAGCAGGTCGACGGCCTCGGGGTCGACGGCGATCTGACCGCCCAGCCCGCGCGGGTCGTCGATCGCGCGCTGCACCACCGCGCGGATGTCGTCGGCGCTCAGCGGCCGCAACTGCAGGATCAGCGAGCGGGACAGCAGCGGCGCCACCACCGAGAAGCTCGGGTTCTCCGTGGTCGCCGCGACCAGCAGCACCACCCGGTTCTCCACGGCCGACAGCAGCGCGTCCTGCTGGGTCTTGGAGAACCGGTGCACCTCGTCGATGAACAGCACCGTCTGCTCGCCGGACAGCAGCGCCCGGCGCGCGGTATCGATCACCGCCCGAACGTCTTTGACACCGGCCGACAGGGCCGACAGCGCCTCGAACCGGCGCCCGGTCGCCTGCGAGATCAGCGCGGCCAGCGTCGTCTTGCCGCTGCCGGGGGGCCCGTACAGGATGGCCGATGCCACGCCCGAGCCCTCGACCAGGCGGCGCAGCGGGGACCCGGGCGCCAGCAGATGGTCCTGCCCGACCACCTCGTCCAGGGATGCCGGACGCATCCGCACCGCCAGGGGGGCGCCGCCCGACGCGCGCAGCCCGTGATCGGTTGGCTGCGACGCGCCGGGTAGGTCAAACAGACCGTCGGACACGGCTTCAGGCATACCACGACCGGCCGACGCCCGCGCCGGCCCAGGCACGCAGCCGGCAATCCCGGCACCCACGGCCCATCTTTGCTAAGTTCCGGTTGCCGAGTTCCGCGGGCGTTTTCTCAAGGAAACTTCGCCACACTTGGAAATCCGACAGCAAGGACGGACATGAGCCAACCTCCCGAGTATTCAGGCACCCCGTAGACGAGAGCCGAAACGATCAGCGCCACAGGGTTTTTGGTGAATGCGTTCCAGGCCCAGCCGAACGCGTCACCGACGCTGAACGCGGGCCGGGGCGGCGCCCCGTAGCCGGGTGGGGGCCCGTACAGGATGGCCGATGCCA
>NZ_LZLU01000032.1:0-540 GCF_001673415.1 Mycobacterium sp. 1165196.3
CCCAAATCACTTGTGCCTCTTTTGTTTCAGTGGTTTCAGGGGAGCGCTTTTTGTCGGTGGCCCGTTCTAGCATTCGAACATGAGTTCGATTAGCGACCGGGAGCAGATTCAGGCCGACGCTGACGCGTTATGCGCTGCGGCCGCTCGTTTTCACCAGCATTCCTATGCGGCGCTGACCAACCCCGAACGCCTGGCACTGTTGGAAAAGCTCGAATGCGCAACCCGCAAGCTCCAGACGCCAAGCCACCAACTCATCAACCAGCTTGGCGAGCAAGCGGATCCGGCCGAACTGGGCGGCAAGCTGCCCTGGGTGTTGGCCGACCGGCTGCACATCACCCGGGCCGAGGCCGCACGGCGCATCGCCGAGGCCGCCGATCTGGGCCCGCGCCGCACGCTGACCGGCGAGCCGCTGGCGCCGGTGCTGCCCGCCACCGCCGCGGCCCAGCAAGATGGGGCGATCGGCGCCGACCACGTGGCCGTGATCCGGCGGTTCTTCCACCACCTGCCCGAAGCCGTGGACCTCGACACCTGCGAACACGC